>CAZTLH010000123.1:0-7838 GCA_964614335.1 uncultured Gammaproteobacteria bacterium | reverse complement strand
CCGGTACACCCAGGGCATTGATTTCGAGCAGCAGACGACGCGCGACACCGAGACCCTTATCAATGTTGAATGTACCATCAAGATCCGGGTCATTAATCAGCCCCTTCCAACCGACGGTCGTACGTGGTTTTTCAAAATAGGTGCGCATCACCAGTAATAGCTGGTCTCCAAACTCGGCACTGATTGCGGCCAGTCTGGCAGCATATTCCAGCGCTGCTTCAGGGTCATGTATGGAACAGGGCCCGACTACAGCCAGCAAACGATCATCTTCTCCCTGCAAAATATTATGGATTGTCTGACGGGTTTGGGTGATCAGATCTGCTGCCTGCCCGGTCATCGGCAATTGCCGGTGCAGTGCTGACGGTGCGATTACTTCCTTGAGTGAAGCAATTCGCAGGTTGTCGGTTTTGACATTGTGCATGGATAACTCGAATGGAAAAGCCTACGGGCCGCGCATTGTACCTCGAAGAGAGACATTACCCAAGCCGCCGTAGAACTGACAACCAGCTGTTTCAGATTATTGAGGATCGAATGATATTTTTTCGCTCAATGAGTATTGGCCAATGGACTCGAAAGCAGCCAACAAATCCGTATTGTCGAATTTCTGGCGAGAACTGCTGCTTGGATAGCAGCGCACCATCTACCCGGTGAATCAGGTTTGACAGCTGACTGACACAACTGGAAATCAGTCTGACTCAGCCGATAGCAGACCTCAGTAATGCGGGCAATTCTTCGAGGGTGGTCAATTGAGCCACCGGGTTTCCTGGCAAGCGCTCAGGCGGCTGACCAAAACGATTCACATGGACCGCCTGAAAACCGAAACTGGCGGCGCCGGCGACATCCCAGGCATTGGAGGACATAAAAAGAATCTCTTCAGGCTGCAGATCCAGCGCCTGACAGGCCAGGTCATAAACCCGTTTGTCCGGTTTATAGACCCCGATCCCGTCAACGGACAGAACCGCCTGTAATAAATCCCTGATCCCAGAATTCTGTACCGCTGTAGCCAGCATATCAGGGCTACCATTGGACAGAATCGCACATTGCTGACCCTGGGCATTCAGAGCCTGCAGGGTCGCCGGCACTTCAGCAAAACAGGCCAGGCTCAAATACGCGGACATCAGGGTCTCGGCAACACCTTCAGCACTAATCTGTTCCTGTTCCAGTGCATAGTCCAGACCATCCCGCGTAATTTGCCAGAAATCGACATAGTGGCCCATTAGACTACGCAGCCAGGTGTATTCAAGTTGTTTCAAACGCCAGCAGGCCGAAACCGCATCCGCTCGTTCACCCAGCAAGCCCCGATGTTCCGCAGCCGCCGAATGAACATCGAACAGGGTACCATAAGCATCAAATACACAGGCTTTGGGGATGCGTTGCAAACTCATCTTTATTCTCTCCACCATCATTCTCTCCATCAGGGGTTCAGGATCTGCCAATCCGCTTTTAGACGACTTGCACCCATGCCCCGGAGCAAGCACAATAACGACCAGACAAAGCTTACCACTTCTGGAGGGTATTATGACGAATGTTGCAGTTGCTGTTGAACCGATGGTCTTGCGTCAGGATAAGGCCGGTATTACCCATTTAACCATGAACCGGCCGCGTCAATATAATGCCCTGTCCGAAGAGATGCTCGATGCGCTGGCCGGGGAACTGACCGCTGTAGCTGCCGACCCTGCGGTACGGGTTGTCATTCTGTCGGGTGCCGGCAAGGCCTTTTGCCCAGGGCACGACCTGAAGCAAATGCGCGCTCAATATCGCCAGGACTACTACGACAGTCTGTTCGAGCGCTGTAGCCGACTGATGCTGCAACTGGTAAAGCTACCACAACCTGTGATCGCCAGGGTACAGGGAATTGCCACCGCAGCCGGTTGTCAGCTGGTGGCCACAGCCGATCTGGCAGTCGCCTCCAGTGACGCCCGTTTTGCCGTTTCAGGGATCAATGTCGGACTTTTTTGTGCCACACCCGGGGTTGCCCTGAGTCGTAATGTACCGCGCAAACGGGCCCTGGAAATGCTCCTGACCGGCGATTTCATCGATGCCCAGACTGCTGCCAGCTGGGGTTTGATCAACCGGGTTGCGCGTCCCGAAGACCTCGATGCCACCGTACTGGAACTGGCCCGAAAGATAGCCGCCAAACCACCGGCAGCAGTACGTGCCGGCAAACAGCTGTTTTATCGACAGCTCGAAACCGGCCTGAGTCAGGCCTATATCGATGCCAGTGCGACCATGGCCTGCAATATGATGACCCCGGATGCCGCAGAAGGAATCGACGCTTTCATCGAAAAACGTCCGCCTGCGTGGAATAAACCCTGAGCTGCTTCAGTTGACAGCAAAATCAGCTACCAGCGCCTTGTTGACTGCGGGCGCCAGAACCGATCTGGCTGTATAGGCGGGATGATCAACACCCGCCATCAGGCCGGCACCGCTCTGTGCAGCCGCAATCATGTCATCGGTAAACTCGAAGCGTAAAAAATGCAGGGCGGAGGTTTTGCTGTCATCCGCCCGCTCCAGGTCTTCGTCGGCAACCGGACGGACTTTCTCAAATCCGGCGACCTGCAACCAGACCCGGGTTTCAATACTGATCAGCCGGCCCAACATCTGCTGACGTTCCGCTGCCTCGGTGTATTCAATCATCAGTGTGGCTTTCAGATTGTGACCGTCCGGGATTAACGGATTATAGGCCGCAAGCTCTTCCTCTATACCCGCGGCATCAAAGATCTTTTCAGCCCGCAGCATTTCCTGAATCTGATAGTGCATGGTCAGACGGTCTTCAAAATACAGGCCCAGATGCTCGCCCAGATAGACGGCCCGGTTTTTTTTGTGTGCCATGACCTGCTGGCGAAATTGCGCCCGCTGTTCACTGTATTGTTCCAGCGACAATAAATCGGCTCGCTGCAATGCTTTCATAACAATCTCACTTGTTTAGTCATTATATGTCGTAGGCCCGACGTAACATCGACAAGGGATGCAACGGCCTGGAGCCATCATTCCTTACATTGGCGATGTGCCAACCCGCGACTGCACAATCACTGCCATAGACAGCCGCGTCACCAATCCGGCTGACAACCGGCCGACAGATCTTTTTCGCAATCTCGAAGCATTCCTGTTTGACCGCATAGGTACCATCATGACCCGAACAACGCTCGATGGCGGTCACGCTCGTTTCCGGAATTAACTGCAGGATCTCGCGAGTACGCGGGCCGATATTCTGGACCCGCTGATGACAGGCCACATGATAGGCAATCTTGCCCAGCGATTGTTTGAATTCGGTATTGAACAGCTGTGCGCGATGACGCAGAGCCAGGTACTCGAAGGGATCAAACATGGCACTGGCCACTTTTTGCACCTGTTCATCCCCGGGAAACATCAACGGCAGTTCCTGTTTAAACATCAACACACAAGATGGCACCAGTGCCATCAAATCCCAACCCTGATCAACCAGCCTGGCCAATAGCGGTATATTGATTTCCTTGGCCCTGGCCACGGCTTCAAGATTACCGAGTTCAAGTTTCGGCATACCACAACAGCGGGTCGATGCCAACAGATGCAGTGGTATATTATTGTGCCGCAATACGGCAGCCAGATCCTCGCCGAGCTGTGGCTCGTTATAGTTTCCATAGCAGGTGGCAAACAAGGCCACCTTGCCCTTTGTACGACCGGCTGCCACCGCAGACTCACCACTGTCATTTGTCAGACGTTTGTCCAGTTTTTGACTGTGGTAGTCCGGCAAATGAGCATCGGGATGAATACCGAGCGTTTGTTGTAATAACTTGCGGCCCAAACGACTGTGATTGACGCTATTGACCGCATTCACCACAATCGGAATCCCGGCCAGCCTGCCCAGATTGTCGGTACTGGTGATCATACGATCACGCCAACGGGTATTTCCCTGGCGATACTTGATAGCCTTGGCACGCAACATCAGATGTGGAAAATCAACATTCCATTCATGCGGCGGTACATAGGGACATTTTGTCAAATAACACATGTCACATAAATAACACTGATCGACCACATCCCAATAGACCGTGCGTGGAACGCTGTCGAGCTCCATGCTTTCAGACTCGTCGATGGCATCGAACAACAACGGAAATGTATTACACAAATTGAAACAGCGGCGACAACCATGACAAATGTCGTAAACACGCTCTAACTCGGTGTAAAGCAATGATTCATTGTAGAATTCTTCATCGCGCCAAGCCAGGGGATGACGTGTTGGCGCCTGCAGACTGCCTTCTTGTGAGGTGGTATTGCGCATAGATATTCCTGAAAAAAGCAGGCCGGAAAAATGACCGGCCTGCTCCCGGACAGCCTGTAGTGCAGGCCTGTTACTCAGTTGTCGAGATTATCGAGAGCCTTCTGGAACCGATTGGCATGGGAGCGTTCGGCTTTGCCCAGGGTTTCAAACCAGTCGGCGATTTCATCAAAACCCTCTTCGCGGGCCGCTTTGGCCATCCCCGGATACATATCGGTGTACTCGTGGGTCTCACCGGCAACGGCAGCTTTGAGATTGGCACCGGTGGGTCCGATCGGCAGACCGGTTGCCGGATCACCAACTTCTTCCAGATACTCCAGATGACCATGGGCGTGACCGGTCTCCCCTTCGGCAGTGGAACGAAACACCGTCGCAACATCATTGTAGCCTTCGACATCTGCTTTCTGGGCGAAATACAAATAACGCCGGTTGGCCTGGGACTCGCCGGCGAAGGCATCTTTTAAATTCTGTTCGGTTTTACTGCCTTGTAAATCCATAAAAATATCTCCTGTAAATATTGATGAACGGTAAATCTTAACACAACAAATGAGCCTCACCGTAGTCCCGCAACAATGCTGGTTAATGGCTTCTCTGAAGCTTAGACTGATTCTAAATGAAAGAAATATTGCTGTCAATACTGCTGTGTTTTACCTATTACCAGCGAGACGTGGTATCCATTTTGCCGCCTACCACCTATGAAAATGGACTGGATTTCTCATTGGTTCGAGAAAATTGCTGGAAACACACGTTTCCTTCAGACCCATTTCATATTGGACAAGGCTGTGTGACGATACGAGTCATAATTGATAGTACAATAGAAGTACGTGTGCATATAAGGGGATACCTTGTCGAAACGGCAACTCACTTACACCCCACGGTCAATGGTGTTGGACCAATAAGAATACGCTTCAGTAAATCGATGCTACTATTGCGCAAAAGACAATGGGAGGAGTAAGCAGATGCAGTGGATAGCACCGACAGTGCGAGATCAGACAACAAATGCACTGGAGAAACGGTTATGGGATGCTGCCGACCAGTTTCGTGCCAACTCGGGGTTGACTTCAGTCCAATATTCGGCTCCCGTACTCGGGCTTATCTTTCTCCATTTCGCTGCGACCCACTTTGCTGCGCGGCGCGCTGAACTTGAAACGCAAAGTGCCTCGATCCGCCGTGGCTCGCGGGTGGATGACCCTGCCGCCTATCATGCCGAGGGCGTGATGTATCTGCCTGAGGCTGCACGCTTTAAGCATCTGCTGGATATGCCGGAAGGTGCCAATATCGTCCGCCTCTACCGTGGCGAAGCCATCGACTTGACCATCGGTGATGGTGAAGCCGAAGAAAAGCTCAAGGAGATCTTCGGCGACGCACCGGAATATCAGGATATCCCCGGCCTCTGCAAAGCTGCCACAATTGAGGAGATCAAAGCCCAGAGCTGGAGCCTCAATCCGGGCCGTTATGCCGGCGTTGCCGCTGGTGATGAGATCAGCGATGAGGATTTCAAAGAGAAGCTGGAAGCCTTGAATGAAGAGTTTGAAGTGCTTAATGCCGAGGCGCACGAACTGGAAGCGACCATTGCAGCGAATGTAGCGGAGATTTTGGAAGTGTGAAGATGGAATGGTTTTCACGAATCCCAATAAGCAAACTTGTTGACTCTGGTGAAGCCGAATTAAAAACAGAGCCATTTGGTACTCAACTTAAGGCGAGCGAATACACTGAAAGCGGCACGCCTGTGATTAACGTTCGAAATATTGGAATGGGTGAAATTAAACCTGATAAGTTGGAGCATATTTCTGATGAAACAAGAAATCGCCTTTCATCTCATGTGTTGCGTAGAGATGGTATAGTGTTTGGGCGCAAAGGGGCAGTTGAACGACATGTGTTCATTCGCCCTGAGCAGGATGGCTGGTTTCAAGGTTCAGACTGTTTGCGACTTCGGTTCAAATCAACGCGAATTGACGCACTTTTTGCCTCTTACTTTTTCCTGACTGAAGATCATAAACGTTGGATGATGAATCAGTGTTCACATGGCGCAACAATGTCATCGTTGAATCAAGGTGTTCTTAAGCGTATTGAACTCCCGGCACCTCCACTCCCCATCCAAAAACGAATTGCAGGAATATTGTCAGCCTATGATGAGCTGAACGAAAACAACCAGCGGCGGATCAGGATTCTGGAAGAGATGACGCGCGGCCTCTACCGCGAATGGTTTGTCCATTTCCGTTACCCCGACCATGATGATGTGCCTTTGGCTAATTCCCCCCTCGGCCCAATTCCGCAGGGGTGGGAAGTACAATATTTGAAAGATGTTTGTCACCTGACAATGGGGCAATCACCGAGGTCGGATTTTTATAACGATACGGGAGAAGGGCTTCCTTTCCATCAAGGTGTTACTGATTTTGGAACTCGGTTTCCATCTGATTGTGGTATGGGTTGGGCTTTTACTGCGAATGACTTTGCTGCTGAATTCGGGCGCAGTACGGTTGATTGGGTATTCCATAAACTGGTTACCAAGGGGATGATTCGTCGCATTGCTCGCGGTATCTATGACTATCTGAAATACTGCAAACTGCTACAGCAGGAACTAAGCCCCGACTTCGATCAGGTTGCCAGGGCATTGGCCCGAAAATTCAACTCGCGGATTACACCGTCCGGCGATACAGCACTAAATCTCCTCGGCCTTTCCACACATGTCCCCTGCAAGCCGGTCTACCTGTCCGATGCCCCCAGCAGGAGCTACAAGATGGATAATTTCACCCTGTCTTTCAAAAAGGCTGCACTCAAAGATGTTGGTTTTAAATCCCTCGAAAGCGGCTTTGTTGTTCAGGCTCTGAAAACCCTTAGGAAAGAGCGAATCGATGACAAAACTATCTCGGCAATTCGGTCTCATCTGGATGTAAAGGCTGGTAAACGCGCCCTCAAAGATACGGTTACGGCTACCGGCTGTGTTTACGATGCTATCAAACGCATCTGCGTGGAGAGCAACTAATGAACATTGACGAATTGTTGGCTTCTCCCGAAGGCAAGGCGCTGGAATTCAAGCGGGATTTATCGTCGCCGAAGCCGATATTGAAAACGCTGGTGGCGTTTGCCAATACGGCGGGCGGCACGTTGATTATCGGCAGGGCTGACGAAGGAAGTATTATTGGTGTCGATGATGTGCAGGCTGAAGAAGAGCGGTTGGCGAATCTGATTGCCGACAGTATTGAACCTGCGATGACGCCGGATATTGAGGCGGTATCGATTGAAAGGAAGGATTTGCTGCTGGTTCGGGTTGCGCACTGGCCGGGACCGTTTTATCTGAGAGAAAAAGGGCCGGAAAATGGCATCTATGTGCGCCTTGGCTCAACGAGCAGGCAGGCCGATGCTGCAATGCGTGCAGAGTTGGAGCGATACCGCGGTAATCACTCCTTTGATCAGATGCCCTGTATTGAAGCCACTGCCGGTGATCTGAATGGGCGGTTAATTCAGCACTGGTTTGCAGACGAGCATCACATCGTCGATGAAGCTGCGCAGGAATCATTGGGACTGCTGGTTCGCTATGGCAGTTCTCGCGTTCCTTCCAACGGTGGCATCATTCTAT
>CAZTLH010000122.1:0-7853 GCA_964614335.1 uncultured Gammaproteobacteria bacterium | reverse complement strand
TTTAACGAAAATGAGCGGAAAAATGGACCAAAGTCCGCTTTTCCGCAGTAGGCTCCTGTTCTCGGACAGTCTCCTGACATCCAGGTGGTAGTCATTTCAGTTTCATAATCCGGGTAGGCGGAAGTGCTTGATTGCCAGCATTTCTCGTTGGAAATTCGAAAACAAGAGTCTGTTGGGTGCTCTTGCAACAGATGGCCTTTGTTGGCCACGAGCATGAGGCCAGTCAGCAAATTCTTTTCTGGAGAGAGCTGCTGCTTGATTGCGACAAAGCTGGTTGTTGTTGACTGGATGCACTACACTTTAACGATTGCTTGTTCTACAGCTTATTGGATGCTGCATCATCCAGTTTGGATCACGTGGTGCAGCATATGGGGCCATCGAGTCCACTGGTGTTGAGCTGATATGTATTGAAAGGAGCTTTCTGTTGTCATTCGAAAATGTTAAATTGATCTTTTCTTTGTTGTCGAAAGCACAGCTGCTGTTTGCCGTGATTGCTGGTTCATTGCTGTTGCAATCGGCCATGGCCGGGCAGAAAATCAATAAATGTCGTGATGCCAGTGGGGTGTGGCATTATGGGGATTTTGCTGCTCAGGCCTGTGAAAATGCAAAAGTACACCGTATCGATTCCAGTGGCGTCGAGTTATCTGTCGATACTGGTCCGACGGCTGCGCAGAAAAAACATAAAATTGAACAGCTAAAAGCACTAAAAAAACTACGAAAAAACCAATTGGCACAGCAGAAGAAAGATCGTCATTTGTTGCGTCTGTATGATTCGGAGCAAGCGGTGATCGATGCCCGCGACAAGCATCTGTCTGCAATTGATCAGGAAATCTCATCGAATCGGAGTTTGTCTGCAGCGCTAATCGATGCCCGGAAGAATTTGATGACCAGATTGGCAGAGACCACAAATGCCAAGACCCGGGATCATCTTGCGTCGCTACTTGGTGAATACACCCAGCAGATTTCGGCCTATCAGCAAGTTGAACAGGATGCTTTGAAACGTCGTCAAACAGTCAAATCAAAGTACAACCGGGATCTGGCGGCATTTCAGGATTTACTGCGACGTCAGGCGCAGCGGGCCGGGCAAGCAGCACAATGAGTCTAGGAGCCTGTCCGAGAATAGAGAACCTACTGCGGAAAAGCAGAATTTGGCCCATTTTTACGCTCATTTTCGTTAAATAGAACAACTATTCGCCTCAAATGACCGAAAAAATGACCTCAAATCTGCTCTCCCTCGCAACGGCTCCTATTCTCGGACAGGCTCCTAGCCAAACCCCGCAATAAACGATACTTATCACGATCACTGAAGATTTAATTAGTGTTGTCGCCCATGAAGCGATAAAGTGCACTAGGAGGCTGTCCGAGAACACGAGCATTAGGCTCTCTATTCTTGGACAGGCTCCTAGATAATTGCATCGACTATTTCTGTTGAGCGGCAGTGGTTTGTGTAGTGCTGTGAATCAATTACTATGTGGTAAGGGGGCGAATCCGATGCTCGATTTTGCAGAGCATCGGTTTTGTCGTGAGAATCCAACAAAGATTTTGAACTTCTGGAGAAAAAAGAATGCCAACCTATGTGCGTACTGATAAGTGTGACGGTTGCAAGGGCCAGGATAAGACAGCCTGTATGTATATCTGTCCTCATGACCTGATGCGACTGGACAAAGATGGGAGTGAGACCGGCTGGGCCATGAAAGCCTATAATCAGGAACCCGAGCAGTGTTGGGAGTGTTATTCCTGTGTCAAGATCTGCCCGCAACAGGCCATTGAATGTCGAGCCTATGCCGATATCGTGCCACTGGGAGGACAAGTACAGCCACTCCGTGGCTCTGAGTCCATTATGTGGACCATCAAATTTCGTAATGGTAATATGAAAAGATTCAAATTCCCCATTCGCACGACGACAGAAGGTTCCATTGAACCCTATAGCGAACGGCCTGAGGCCAATATGGATGAGATCGGAGATCATTCGACATTATTCACAAAGGGCACACATGCTTGTGACATGAGTCAGTTTGCCGCGAATGGCTAAGACTGATTTGACGCAATAAACAGCATCACTGTCGTCACCGGCAACTGGTTAAACGACAGTTGCAGTGCAGGAATACATCATTGAACAGGGGAATTACAAATGGCTGATTATGGCTTTGATAATCCGGAAGTAGTTGAAGAAGAAGTAGACATCTTAATTATCGGTGGTGGTATGGCGGCTTGCGGGGCGGCATTTGAAGCTGCTAGATGGGCCCAGAACACAGATCTGAAAATTAAACTGGTTGACAAGGCGGCAATGGATCGTTCCGGTGCTGTGGCACAGGGATTGTCGGCAATCAATACCTATATGGGTGATAACGATCCTGCCGACTATGTGCGTATGGTGCGCGGTGATCTGATGGGGATTACCCGCGAGGATCTGGTCTATGATGTCGGCCGGCATGTTGATGATTCGGTCCATCTGTTTGAAGACTGGGGTTTGCCCATCTGGAAGCAAAAAGGGGATGAAGGCAAGTCATTGGCTGAAGGGGGCCGTTTTGTCCGTAGTGGCGCCTGGCAAATCATGATCAATGGTGAATCCTATAAATGGATTGTTGCTGAAGCGGCCAAGAAATCTTTGGGTATTGAAAATATTCAGGAACGGGTATTCATTGTTCGTCTGATCAATGATAAAAATGACCCGACACGGGTGGCGGGTGCAGCGGGCTTCAGTGTTCGTGAAAACAAGGTTTATATTTACAAATTCAAGGCCTGCTTGCTGGTCTGTGGCGGTGCGGTCAATGTTTTCCGTCCTCGTTCCATCGGCGAAGGTACGGGTCGTACGTGGTATCCGGTGTGGAATGCCGGTTCTACCTATGCCATGGGCGCAGAAGCCGGTGCCGAGCTGACCTTGATGGAAAACCGCTTTGTCCCGGCCCGGTTCAAGGATGGTTACGGCCCGGTTGGAGCCTGGTTCCTGTTGTTCAAGGCCAAGGCCATGAACGCCTTTGGCGAAGACTACCAGGAGAGAAATTACCAGACCTTGGTAGATGCCGGTTATGACCACTATGCAGTAGGTTTTAAGATGGGTACCTGCTTGCGTAATCATCTGATGATGAAGGAAATGAAAGATGGTCGCGGGCCTATTTTTATGGACACACCAACCGCGATGGCCAATCTGGCAAAAAACATGACACCAAAGGAGATCAAACACCTTGAAGCAGAGGCCTGGGAAGATTTCCTCGATATGACGATTGGTCAGTGTGGTGTCTGGGCGGGTGAAAATATTGAGCCTGACAAAGAAATGTCTGAACTGATGCCCACCGAGCCCTATCTGCTGGGTTCGCATGCAGGGTGTTCCGGAATGTGGTGTTCCGGGCCGGAAGACTTGCCGGGTATGCCGGATCACTATCACTGGGGATACAACCGCATGTCAACGGTCCCGGGGCTGTTTACCGCCGGGGATGGCGTCGGTGCATCCGGTCATAAATTCTCTTCAGGGTCCCATGTTGAAGGTCGTATTGCCGCGAAATCGATGGTTAAATTTGCCCTCGATCATGTGGACTATCAACCAGAGCTGGAACGAACCACTGAAGAATTGGTCGAAGAAATCTATCGACCTGTACGTAACTTTCTTGAGCACAAGGACTACACGACTGCGATTGATATTAACCCAAACTACATCACCCCCAAGATGTTGCAGTATCGTCTACAGAAAATCATGGATGAATATGTAGCAGGTGTTTCCACCATGTATCAGACCAATGCGGCGAGTTTGAAGCTGGCGACCCGCAAGCTGGAGATGATCAAGGAAGATTCCCTGAAAATGCGGGCCAAGGATTTGCATGAACTCCTGCGTGCCTGGGAAAATTATCACCGCATTCTGACCGCTGAAGCGCATATGAAACACATTGAGTTTCGTGAAGAGACACGTTATCCCGGGTATTATTACCGCACGGATTTTCTCCAGCTCGATGACGACAACTGGAAGTGTTTCGTTAATTCAAGGTATGACAGAAATACCAAAGAGTGGTCCTTGAAGAAGGTTAAATATGTGCAATTGATCTCACGTGCCGACAGTGAGCCGACGGGTATTGGCCATCAGGGAGCTGATGTCTGAACAGTATTTGATTAAACTCTGTGAAAGAGATCCTGGCCGGGAGGTGTTACTTCCCGGCCTTTTTTTTCAGCATAAATGATTGTAGCAAGGTAGTATATTCGTCCGGTATCTAAATGCCGGGCTCTTTAACCCGCAATGAATGAGAAGTCGACGATGACCGAGGAAAATTTTGATCAACTGATCCGTGAAGGCATACCCAACAAGACGCCGATCCAGCCCACTGTGCTGGAGGCTGACAGCAGGATGCAGTTTCACTGTCATCCGGGTGTTGCCTGCTTCAATGCCTGTTGCAAGAGTATCGAAATCCAGATTACTCCGTACGATATTTTGCGGCTGAAAAATCATCTCGAACTGGATTCCTCTGATTTTGTGGCCCGCTACACATTGCCTTATGCTATGGATGGTCATGGAATGCCTGGGCTGCATCTGGCGACCAAACCGGGAAGTAGTGAATGTGTATTCCTGAAACCAGAGGGTTGTAGTGTCTACGAAAACCGACCGGCGGCTTGTCGTTATTATGCGCTTGGCGTTATGGGTATGCGCAAGCAGGCCGGGTCCGCCGTGGAAGATATTTATTTCCTGGTCAAGGAAGCCCACTGTCTGGGGCATAATGAACCACATACCCAAACGGTTGCAGCCTACCGGCAAGAGCAGGGTGTGGTGGATTATGACGAGGCCAATCGGGAATGGCGTGATATTATTATTAAAAAACGCACATCCGGACCAACGGTGGGCCAACCGAGCGCACGCAGCATACAATTATTTGATCTTTGCAGTTATGATCTCGATAATTTTCGCCAATTCATTCAGACCGAGGGATTTCAGGACGGTTTCGATATTAGTGAAGAAGAGATGCGGGGTCTGATGAGTGATGAGAAACTGCTGCAGCAGTTTGCTTTTCGGTTTCTGAAGCAGGCACTGTTCGCCGAGATGACGATTTCGGTCAAACCCGATGCCCGTGAACGTCGTCTACGGCGCCGCAAAAACGCCAGTACGATCAGTGATCATCCATCAACTTTTGAGTCATCGTAATTCTGGTCGTCATGGACGGTATTCGCAAACGCAAGCGGATCGGTATTTTATCTGACACCCATGGCTGGCTTGATTCCCGTGTTGAGTCAGCACTGGCTGGATGTGATGTGCTGGTGCATGCAGGCGATATCGGGGGCGATGATTTTTTGTTGACCTTGTCGACATTAACTGATCGTCTGGTGGTGGTGGCCGGTAATAATGATTATATTTCACGTTGGTGGTCGGCTACAGGGAAACAACAGTCAAGGCTTGAAGAGGTTGCGGAGCTTTCCTTGCCTGGTGGCACATTGGTCGTTGAACATGGTCACAGAATCCGTGATACCCGGCACTACCCGGCTCGTCTGCGTGATAAATATCCTCAGGCACGTATGATTGTTTTTGGGCACACCCACCTTCAGCTGATCGATCAGGCCCGTGAATCCTGGGTGGTCAATCCTGGCGCAGCAGGGCGGGCACGGACTCACGGTGGACCTGGGTGTATAGTATTGACTACGGATGGTGATGAATGGTCTTTGCAAAGGTTTCACTTTAAAGGTTTGCGAAACACGGCATAATGACCCGTCGAGGATATAATGCCGTATACAGAATCGAAGGCAGATTATCATTGATAAGTCGGGAGGGTGAAATTGATATGGGGAAGATTCAGCAAATTCTGAGTTTTCGGGATTCACTGACCTTCAATCAGGATATGCCACTATCCAGTGATTCGCTGTCTGTTTTCTCGCTCGATGGTCATAAATGAGCCTGTTGATTAAGTCGAACTTCAGCATTTCCAGGAAAATTAGTTGCAATATATTTAATGGCATACGATCTTAGATTTAATCGAAAAGGCACTAATTCAACAGACTCATAAATGGTCAGCTGTCTCAAAAGCAGCTAACAACTCTTGCTTTCGAAATTCCAGCGGGAGCTGCTGACTTTCTTTCAATAACCGGATTGGATTTTCCGTCTAAGTCTGTGTAGTATCTGCGCGCTTTGCCAACGGTATCCGGTTAAAGCGCCGGGATCAGAATTTACCGGATGATACGGTCTTTATTATTACTTCTAGGTTCAGGGGTTGAGCTTGTCAAACAAAGCGCTACTTGTGCTGGCAGACGGTACAACATATCAGGGTAATTCGGTTGGAATCGCCGGTTTTGCGGTTGGTGAGGTGGTATTTCATACGGCCATTACCGGCTATCAGGAGATACTGACAGACCCTTCCTATGCCAGCCAGATTGTTACATTAACACATCCTCATATCGGTAATACCGGTGCCAATGTTGAAGATGAAGAATCTTCAGCTGTCTACGCTGCAGGTCTGGTGGTGCGTGATTTGCCAGTACTGGCGAGCAGCTTTCGGGCCGAACAGTCCTTGGGAGAATTTCTTCAGCAGCACAAGGTGGTGGCGATTGCCGGCATCGATAGTCGTGCACTGACACGAAAAATTCGTCAACAGGGTGCACAGGTGGGATGTTTGCTGGCCGGTGAAAAGCTTGACCGGGCCGAGGCTTTGGAACGGGCTCGTCAGACATCCGGGTTGCAGGGTATGGATTTGGCAGCCGTGGTCAGTACCACCGAGGCCTATCAATGGACTGCAGGTGGTTGGAAACTGCCATCTTCGTCCGGTGCCACGTGTAATTTGTCATCCACTGTGACAGCCGGTCAAGAACAAGCCTTAAAGGTGGTTGCCTATGATTTTGGTGTCAAGCGCAATATCTTGCGATTATTGGTAGACCGTGGTTGCCGTGTCAAGGTGGTGCCAGCGAGAACACCAGCCGAAGAGGTTGTGGCGATGGCACCTGATGGAATTTTTCTGTCCAATGGGCCGGGTGATCCCGAGCCTTGTGATTATGCGGTCAAGTCGATTCAAGATTTTATACAGCGGTCTATCCCGGTATTCGGAATTTGTCTGGGTCACCAGTTATTGGCATTGGCCTGTGGGGCAAAAACTGAAAAAATGAAATTTGGTCACCATGGCGCGAATCATCCTGTGCAGGATATGGATACTCGCAAGGTTTTGATTACCAGTCAGAATCACGGTTTTGCTGTCACAGATAAGGGGTTGCCAGCTTGTTTGCGTATTACCCACCGATCCTTGTTCGATGGCAGTATTCAGGGACTGGAACACCTTGATCGCCCGGCTTTCTCTTTTCAGGGGCATCCGGAGGCAAGTCCGGGGCCACATGAAACCGGGGTCCTGTTTGATCGTTTTATCCGCTTGATGAAAGCTCAGCAAAAGGAAATGACCCATGCCAAAGCGTGATGATCTGCAAAGTATACTCATCATCGGTGCAGGTCCGATTGTGATTGGTCAGGCCTGTGAATTTGATTATTCGGGTGTGCAGGCTTGCAAGGCGCTGAAGGCCGAGGGTTATCGGGTGGTACTGGTCAATTCCAATCCGGCCACCATAATGACAGATCCCGATTTTGCCGATGCGACCTATATCGAACCCTTGCACTGGCAGGTAATTGCCAAAATTATTGAAAAAGAACGCCCGGATGCTTTATTGCCGACCATGGGTGGGCAAACCGCTTTGAATTGCGCCCTGGATCTCGACCGTCATGGGGTGTTGGAAAAATTTCATGTTGTGATGATTGGCGCCCGGCGTGAGGCGATTGACAAGGCGGAAGATCGAGAATGTTTCAAACAGGCGATGGCTAAAATTGGTTTGGTTAGGCCTAAGGACTTTGCTGCCCACAGCCGTCAGGCTGGCTCTTATACCTACTTCGCGGTGACCTCTGGCACGAG
>CAZTLH010000121.1:0-7922 GCA_964614335.1 uncultured Gammaproteobacteria bacterium | reverse complement strand
CGATATGGACCAGGCGGTCAAGATTATCAGTGGCAGCGCCCGCAGTATGGGTATTGTGGTGGAGGGTTAAACGATGGCGAAACAGACAAAACGAAGTAGGGAACTGGCAGAAAAAGTTGCAGGTTCAAGATTTTATCCATTGCAAGAAGCCATGCAGCTGGTGAAGGCGACGGCCACAGCAAAATTTGATGAATCGATTGATGCCGCTGTGAATCTGGGTGTCAATCCCAAAAAATCTGACCAGAATGTCCGTGGCGCAACGGTATTGCCACGTGGTACCGGAAAAGTGGTACGGGTTGCAGTATTTGCCGACGGTGACAAGGCCCAGGCGGCTACCGATGCCGGTGCCGATCTGGTGGGTATGGATGATCTGGCGGAGTCGATAAAAAAAGGCACTATGGATTTTGATGTCTGTATTGCCACCCCGGAAGCGATGCGTGTAGTCGGCAAGCTGGGCCAAATACTTGGACCTCGTGGTTTAATGCCGAATCCAAAGGTGGGGACTGTGACTCCGGATGTCGCCACTGCCGTGCTAAATGCCAAAGCGGGACAGGTGAGGTTTAGAGTTGACCGTGGTGGAATTATTCACAGTCCAATCGGCAGGGCATCATTTGATGAGGCTGCGTTGCTGGAAAATCTGGAAAGCTTGTTGGTGGCATTGAACAAGGCGAAACCGGCGGCAGCCAAGGGCCAGTATATACGACGGGTCACCCTGTCATCGACCATGGGCCCTGGTGTTCATGTCGAGCGGGGTACCTTGCCGGGTATTTAGGAGCAGTATGCCGGGTCGGTCGATACCGTTCCGGCAGTAGGAGTCGTTGCCAGGGGCAGTATGCTCTTATCATCACTCAAGGGTCCCGATTACGGCCACCAGTTGGTTCGTGCTCGGGGTGTCATAGACCGTAGGTGCTGGTTCATTGGCCGGCTTAATCGACGAAAGCCTACGCAGGCGGTGTACCCGGAGTGCAGGATTTCCTGAACCAGGACACCAGTTTTAACGGAGGTAGCTCTATCTAATGAGCAACAATCTAGAAGTAAAGAAGGCCATTGTATCCGAGTTGTCAGCAGTATTGTCTGGTGCTCAAACTGCAATAGTCGCCGAATATCGTGGTTTGACAGTCGCACAGATGACAGCACTCCGATCACGGGCACATGCCCAGGGTGTTCACCTGCAAGTGATTAAAAACACCCTGGTAAGACGTGCAGTGGAGGATACCCCATTTGCCTGTCTGCAACAGCAGTTAAGCGGCCCATTGTTATTTTCCGCGGCGACGGACCCTGTGGCCTGTGCCAAGGTACTGGTTGAGTTTGCAAAAGATCATGAGCATCTGGTGATTCGCAGTGGTGCGATGAATGGTGCTGTGATTGATTTCAATGCCATCCAGACATTGTCCAAATTACCAGGTCGTGATGAATTGCTGGCGACTCTGGTGGCCACCATGCAGGCACCGATCGTCAAGTTCGTACGGACCCTCAACGAGGTCCCGGGTAAATTTGTTCGCACCCTAGCCGCAGTACGTGATGCCCGCAGTGAAGCGGCATAACACGCCATTCATACGGGCTAATAGCATATTAAGTAATACTGGTTTGTGGTAATCAATATTTTTCAGGAATATTTTTCAGGAATATTTTTCAGGAATATTTTTCAGGATTTCTAATTTCAGGAGAAGAGTAAAATGGCACTATCTAAAGATGATATTTTAAATGCAATTGCAGAAATGCCGGTTCTGGAGCTTTCAGAGCTGATTTCTGCCATGGAAGAGAAGTTTGGAGTATCTGCTGCAGCCGCAGTTGCCGTTGCCGCACCGGCCGCTGGTGGTGATGCCGCTGCTGCGGAAGAGCAGACAGAATTCACGGTCAAGCTCAGCAGCTTTGGGGAGAAAAAGGTTGGCGTCATCAAGACTGTGCGTGCAATTACCAGTCTCGGTCTGAAAGAGGCCAAAACCCTGGTGGAGAGTGCTCCTGTTGCGGTCAAGGAAGGCATCAGCAAGGATGAGGCGGAGGACATCAAGAAACAGCTTGAAGAAGCTGGAGCTACTGTCGAGATCGTGTAAGGACTTGTTTGGGTGTTTCGCCGGCACGGATTGCCGGCGCAGTTAACAAGTTGTAGCGGGCAGGCTGACGGGTTAACCGTCGGCCTACTCGTGCTGGTGTTACCGGCACATTTTATTGCACAATTAGTTGCTACTTATAATCGTGGCACAATCCTGTTTAGCTGCAGTATTGCTGTAGAAACAGGCTGGATTAATCAGAGATTCTGGTGAGAGGCTTCAATGGGTTACTCGTATACCGAAAAGAAACGCATACGTAAAAGTTTTGGCAAGCACCGCAGTATCCTCGAGCCACCCTATTTGTTGGCCACACAGACTGATTCGTATCGTCAGTTTCTGCAAGCAGAAGTCCCGGAGGCAGAACGGATTGACAAAGGACTGCAGGCGGCTTTTAAGTCAATCTTTCCCATTGTCAGCTACAATGGTTATGCCGCGCTTGACTTTGTCAGCTATCGTTTTGGCAAGCCAGCCTTTGAGGTTCGTGAATGCCAGCAACGTGGTCTGATTTACGCCGCCCCCTTGCGGGTCAAAATGCGTCTGGTGATCTTCAATCGGGAAGGGTCCAACAAATCGGTCAAGGATGTCCGGGAACAGGACGTCTATCTCGGCGAAATGCCACTGATGACTGATAATGGAACCTTTGTCATCAACGGCACCGAACGTGTCATTGTTTCCCAGTTGCATCGTTCGCCTGGCGTGTTTTTTGGTCACGACAAGGGCAAGACCCATTCCTCCGGGAAACTGTTGTATTCTGCGCGTATTATTCCCTACCGTGGTTCCTGGCTGGATCTGGAGTTTGATCCCAAGGATATCCTGCATATGCGGATAGACCGGCGGCGTAAATTGCCGGTGACGATTTTGCTGAAGGCATTGGGACTCAGTACCCAGGAAATCCTGGAAATGTTCTTCGACAATGATCACTTCAGACTGTTGCCTGAAGGCGTAGAGATGGAACTTGTTTCTTCCAGACTGCGTGGTCAACAGCTGGAATTCGATATTCGCCCGGACAAGGGCCGTGTCATTGTGCCTGCAGGAAAACGCATTACAGCTCGGCATATCCGGGCCATCGACAAGGCCGGTATTTCCGTACTCACTGCTCCGGATGAATATTTTATTGGTCGCACATTGGCGCGTGATCAACTCGATACAGAGACCGGTGAACTGCTGGCACAGGCCAATGATGTGGTGACGATCGAGCTGCTTGAAAAGCTTCGCGCAGTCGGAGTGGAAGGTATCGAAACCCTGTACACCAATGATCTCGATTGTGGTCCCTTTATTTCAGAAACACTGCGTGTTGATCCTTCTTCCAGTGACGAGGAAGCTCAGATCGAGATCTATCGCATGATGCGTCCTGGTGAACCACCAACAAAGGAATCAGCACAGACATTGTTTACCAATCTGTTCTTTAATCCGCAGCGTTATGACTTGTCTGCCGTTGGCCGAATGAAGTTTAACCGACGTGTCGGTCGTGACAGCGATGAAGGTTCAGGTGTGCTGTCGAAGAAAGACATCATCGAGGTCATCCAGATTATTCTGAATCTCAAGAACGGCCGTGGTGAGATCGATGATATCGATAATCTGGGCAACCGTCGGATACGTTCTGTTGGCGAACTGATTGAGAACCAGTTCCGGGTTGGGCTGGTACGTGTTGAGCGTGCCGTCAAGGAACGCCTGACGGTGGCTGAATCAGAAAATCTTTCGCCCCAGGACATGATTAATGCCAAACCGGTTTCGGCAGTGATCAAGGAGTTTTTTGGCTCCAGCCAATTGTCCCAGTTTATGGATCAAATCAACCCGTTGTCCGAAGTCACCCATAAACGCCGGGTGTCGGCCCTCGGGCCGGGCGGTTTGACACGTGAACGAGCCAGTTTTGAGGTTCGTGATGTGCACCCGACGCATTACGGCCGTGTTTGCCCGATAGAAACACCGGAAGGGCCGAATATTGGCCTGATCAACTCGCTCGCTGTTTACGCCAGGACCAATCACTACGGTTTTCTGGAAACACCATACCGCCGGGTCAAGGATGGCGTACTGCAGGATCAGATTGACTATCTGTCGGCCATCGAAGAGCGTGACCGGATTATTGCACAGGCGAATGCTGCTGTGAATGATAAAGGGGAATTTGTCAATGACATGATTTCCTGTCGTAACAAGGATGAGGCATTGCCGGCATCACCCGAGCAGATCGAATATATTGATGTAGCGCCATCCCAGATCGTATCTGTGGCGGCTTCACTGATTCCTTTTCTGGAACATGATGATGCCAACCGGGCACTCATGGGGTCGAATATGCAACGTCAGGCTGTACCGGTAATGCGGGTTGAAAAACCGCTGGTAGGTACCGGTATGGAGCGTGTCGTGGCAGTCGATTCCGGTGTGGTGGTTACCGCCCGTCGTGGTGGTGATGTGGTCTCTGCCGATGCCAGTCGTATCGTCGTGCGGGTTGATGATGAAACCCGTCAGATTGGTGAGGCTGGAGTCGATATCTACAATTTGGTCAAATATACCCGTTCCAACCAGAATACCACCATCAATCAACATCCGTTGGTCACTGCGGGTGACCAGGTCGCTGCCGGTGATGTGCTGGCGGACGGTCCGTCAACCGATATTGGTGAGTTGGCACTGGGCAAGAATATCCTGATCGCGTTTATGCCGTGGAATGGTTATAACTACGAAGATTCGATCCTGATATCCGAAAGACTGGCCAAGGAAGATGCCTTTACAACTATCCATATTGAAGAAATCACCTGTCTGGCCCGGGATACTAAATTGGGGCCGGAAGAAATTACCCGCGATATTTCCAATGTCGGTGAGTCCGCACTGGCCAAACTCGACGAAACCGGCATCATTTATGTCGGCGCCGAGGTTAAAGGGGGTGATATTCTGGTTGGCAAGGTCACGCCAAAGGGTGAGGCACAGCTGACGCCGGAAGAGAAACTACTGCGGGCCATCTTTGGTGAGAAGGCTTCTGATGTCAAGGATACCTCCCAGCGGGCCGGATCAGGGTTACACGGTACGGTCATTGATGTGCAGGTCTTCACCCGGGAAGGCATTGAAAAGGATGCCCGGGCGCAGGAGAATGATCGTAACGAGCTGCGTCGGATCCGCAAGGATATGGATGATCAGTCCAAAATTGTTGAAAACGACACCTACAATCGAATTCATGACCTGTTGCTGGCAGCGGTTGCTGATGGCGGACCCGAAAGCTTAAAAAGCGGGACCAAAGTCAGTGCCGAGTATCTCGACTCCGTGCCACGTTCGCGCTGGTTTGAAATTCGTCTGCACGATGAAGAATTGGCCCAACAGCTGGAGAAAATTCAGCAGGAGCTTGAGAGTCACAAGAAACGGTTTGAGGATTTATTTGAGGAAAAACGGGCGAAATTGCTGGCTGGAAACGACCTGGCGCCCGGTGTTCTGAAAATGGTTAAGGTCTTTGTGGCCATCAAGCGACGCTTGCAACCCGGTGACAAAATGGCCGGTCGGCACGGCAACAAGGGCGTGGTATCCCGTATCATGCCGGTCGAAGACATGCCCTATATGGAAGATGGCACAACCATTGATATTGTCTTGAACCCGCTGGGTGTACCATCGCGTATGAATGTCGGTCAGGTGCTGGAAACACATCTCGGCTGGGCAGCGAAAGCACTGGGTCGCAAGATTGACGATATGCTCAAAAGCAAATACAAAATCAATCGTCTGCGCAGTTTGTTGGACAAGATCTACAATCAGCGCGGGAAGGCAGAAGATCTGGATAGTTTGAGCGATGAAGAGATTGTGAAACTGGCGGACAAACTGCGTGACGGGGTACCGATGGCTACACCGGTGTTTGATGGTGCTGATGAGGCTGAAATCAAATATATGCTGAAACTTGCCGGGCTGCCCGAGAGCGGTCAGACGACGCTTTTCGATGGTCGCACCGGCAGAGCCTTTGATCGCAAGGTGACCGTGGGCTATATGTATATGCTGAAATTGAATCATCTGGTGGATGAAAAAATGCATGCCCGTTCCACCGGCCCCTACAGTCTGATTACCCAACAGCCATTGGGAGGCAAGGCCCAGCATGGTGGTCAACGGCTTGGAGAAATGGAAGTCTGGGCACTGGAAGCCTATGGCGCGGCTCATATATTGCAAGAAATGCTGACCGTGAAGTCAGATGATGTGCAGGGCCGAACGAAGGTGTATGAAAATATTGTTCGTGGTGATCACAAGATGGACACCGGTATGCCTGAATCCTTCAACGTATTGTTGAAGGAAATCAGGGCATTGGGTCTGAACATCGAACTGGTCAACGACAAATAAAGCGACTTGGTAATAGTTGAGGATACCTCATGAGAGACTTGTTTAGTCTATTTAAGCAACCGGGAAAAACAGAAGATTTCGATGCCATTCGTATCGGTATCGCGTCGCCGGAAAAAATCCGGTCCTGGTCCTATGGTGAAGTCAAAAAGCCGGAGACCATTAATTATCGGACCTTCAAGCCGGAACGGGATGGCCTTTTTTGTGCCAAGCTGTTTGGCCCCATTAACGACTATGAGTGCATGTGTGGAAAATACAAACGACTCAAGCATCGTGGTGTCATTTGTGAAAAGTGTGGGGTCGAGGTCACACTGTCGAAAGTTCGGCGAGAGCGTATGGGGCATATTGACCTGGCCAGCCCGGTCGCTCATATCTGGTTTTTAAAATCACTGCCATCGCGACTTGGTTTGTTGCTGGATATGACCGTACGAGAGATCGAACGGGTGCTTTATTTTGAGGCCTATGTCGTCATCGACCCGGGTATGACCCCACTGGAACGCGGTCAATTGCTCAACGAAGAAGCGTATCTTGATGCCTTCGAGCAATATGGTAATGACTTCAGCGCCATGATGGGTGCCGAGGCCGTTCGGGATATGCTCAAGGAGCTTGATCTGCAGTCGGAGTCCTTGCGTTTGCGTGAGGAAATGGGCGCCACGCGTTCCGAGACCAAAATCAAGAAAATCACCAAACGGCTGAAAGTACTGGAGGCCTTTATTAGATCCGGAAACCGGCCGGAATGGGTGGTGATGGAGATCCTGCCCGTACTGCCGCCTGATTTGCGGCCCCTGGTGCCACTGGATGGTGGTCGTTTTGCTACCTCGGATCTGAATGATCTCTATCGACGGGTGATCAATCGTAATAACAGACTGAAACGTTTGCTGGATTTGAATGCCCCGGATATCATTGTGCGTAATGAAAAGCGGATGTTACAGGAATCCGTGGATGCACTGCTCGATAATGGTCGACGCGGCAAGGCCATCACCGGACCGAATAAACGCCAGTTAAAATCCCTGTCCGACATGATCAAGGGTAAACAAGGTCGTTTTCGGCAGAACTTGCTGGGCAAACGTGTCGATTATTCCGGGCGATCTGTCATCATCGTAGGCCCTGCCTTGCGCTTGCATCAATGCGGTGTGCCGAAGAAAATGGCTCTTGAGCTCTTCAAACCCTTTGTTTTTGGCAAACTGGAATTGCGTGGGTTGTCGACCACGATAAAGCAGGCCAAGAAAATGGTCGAACAGGAGACTCCTGAAGTTTGGGATATTCTCGACGAGGTCATTCGCGAACACCCGGTGATGCTGAATCGGGCGCCAACCCTGCACAGACTCGGTTTTCAGGCTTTTGAGCCGGTACTGATCGAAGGCAAGGCATTACAGTTGCATCCACTGGTCTGTACCGCCTTCAATGCCGACTTTGACGGTGACCAGATGGCCATCCACGTGCCCTTATCGATCGAGGCACAACTCGAAGCCCGCACCTTGATGATGTCGACCAATAATGTCCTGTCGCCGGCCAATGGCGAACCGATTATTGTGCCGTCACAGGATATTGTGCTTGGTCTGTATTACATGTCCC
>CAZTLH010000120.1:0-7990 GCA_964614335.1 uncultured Gammaproteobacteria bacterium | reverse complement strand
ACCATGGACAGGCAAAACGCCCGAATTAGCCCTACATGGGCTCTCTTTCTTTTATCCCTGGCCGTAGTCATGATGCTCGTCGACCATAATTCAAATTATTTGAGTTATTTGCGGTCTACGCTGATGGTGGTGGCAGGACCGGTTCAGCGTGTTGCTACCTGGCCAGCCAGGTTTGGTCACTGGAGTGTCAACTGGCTGCAGGCTGAATCAAGTCTGCGTCACAAATATCAAAGGGTTGTTGCAGATAATAATCAGTTGAGAACACGTCTTCAACGCTTTAATGCCATTGAAAAAGAAAACGTACGACTCTCCCGTCTGTTGGGTGTTTCCAGAAAACTCGATGAGAAGGTACAACTGGCAGAATTAATCAAGGTCAGTCTGGAGCCATTTACCCATCAGGTATTGATCAACCGTGGTGTCCTGGATGGGGCCTATATTGGTCAGTCTGTAGTCAGCAAAAGCGGCGTGATCGGGCAAATCACTACTACGACTCTAAAAACCAGCGCTGTAACATTATTGACTGATCCCGATCATGCCATACCCGTACAAGTGCTAAGAACGGGTCTTCGAACCATAGTTTATGGAGAGGGTGTCGATGATCGGGTAAAGATACCCTATCTGCCACGTCAGGCAGATATTAGAATTGGTGACATCCTGGTGACTTCGGGGCTCGGTGGGCGGTTCCCTGGTGGTTATCCAGTGGCCAGGGTTAATCGGATTGTCAAGGACCCGAACGCCCCATTTTTGCTGGTTTATGCACGACCGTCTGCTAATCTTGATTATTTGACCGAGGTGTTGTTGATTTGGCACGATGGGGTCATGTCGACCACGACGAACGGTACATCACCCAGCGGGAAAAAGGTGTCAAATGCGAACTAATGGCATGACCTGGTATATGGTGGTGATGAGTCTGTTGGTTGCCTTATTGCTTAAAAGTCTGCCGCTACCACAAACATTCCAGTCATTTTGGCCGGATTGGGTTTTGTTGATTCTGATCTATTGGAATCTCAATGTGCCTGCCAGTGTCGGCCTGGGTATTGCATGGATGGCTGGGCTGCTGGTTGATGCCAGCCAGTTTGCCTTGCTGGGTGAACATGCCCTGCAATATGTCCTGGTCATGTTGCTGGTGGGTTATTTTCGTAACAGAATGAGCCATTTTAGCTGGATACAGCAAGCCATATTGCTGTTTTTCATGTTATTGGTCAGCGTCATTATTGAAGCCATTATTGCCACTGTACTGGGTCGGCATCTGCTGTTTGTTGCCTTGTTACCTGTTCCTGTAATCGGTGCGCTGATCTGGCCGGTTTTTCAATACTTCATGTGTCGGCTGTTACAACCTCGGCAGGTAATTTGAGCAATATCGTGCAATCGATGGCTGAGCAAATCTTGCAGCCGGTAGATATTCGATGTTTTAGCCTTATACGAATGGATATTAAAATGATCCTTGATGGAGTTTCTTACCGGTGAGTCGTGTTCCAATCAAGGATTATCTGAATGAAACGCAGCTGATCCAGCGTCGCCTGTTGTTTGCCTCCGTAATTCTGGTACTGCTGAGCGGCGTACTGGTATATCGACTCTGGTATTTACAGGTTCATGACTACACGCATTATACGACCTTGTCAAAAAGTAACCGCATTCGATTGTTGCCAATCCCGCCGGTACGTGGCCGTATCTTTGATCGGCTGGGTCACGTATTAGCGCAAAATGTGACTGTTTTCAATCTGGAAGTAATACCTGATCAAGTTAAGAATATGCCTCAGTTGCTGGATCAATTGAGCCAGGTAGTAAAAATCAGTCAGCAGGATATCGATCGTTTTACCCGTCTCACCGCCCACCGACCGGGTTTTGAAAGTCAAACATTACGAACCAATCTTGCTCCTCGGGAAGCGTCAAGATTTGCGGTTAATCGTCACCGTTTTCGCGGGGTTGAATTACGTGCGCGCTTGCAACGAAGTTATCCTTACAAAGCGTTGTTTGCACATTTGCTGGGTTATGTTGGGAAAATCAGTGTCAAGGATTTACAGCGTATCGACAAGGCGTTGTACACGGGTACTGACTATATTGGAAAATCAGGTATTGAAGCACATTATGAAACTCAGTTGCTGGGCCAACCGGGTTACGAACAAGTAGAAACCAATGCCTATGGTCGTGTTGTACGGCATTTATCACGAAAACTGCCTGTGGCCGGTGATGATCTGTATTTAAGCCTTGACGTGGGTTTGCAACAACATGCCATCGATGCATTGGCCGGCCGTCGTGGCGCCGTGGTTGCAGTTGACCCTGCAAATGGTGCTGTGCTGGCAATGGCTACCAGTCCCAGTTACGATCCTAATCTTTTTGTAAACGGTATCGGAGAGGCTGATTATGCGTCTTTGCGTAATAACCCGGATCGGCCGTTGATTGATCGTACGATTCAGGGTCGTTATGCACCCGGGTCTACCATCAAGCCGATTCTTGGCGTGCTGGCGCTGGAAAATGGCTGGAGTGCCGACAAGCCGGTTTTCTGCCCGGGGTATTATCGATTGCCCGGTAAATCTCATCAATATCGGGACTGGAAGCGTGGTGGTCATGGCAAAGTAAATTTGGATCAGGCGATCACCCAGTCTTGCGACGTGTATTTCTATACTCTGGCTACCGCCCTCGGTATTCAAAAGATACATGATTTTATGCTCCAGTTTGGCCTGGGTATTCGTACCGGTATCGATCTGGGTGGTGAATCCAGCGGGTTGGTGCCAGATCCGGCATGGAAACGGCGTGTTCATGGTAAACCCTGGTATCCGGGTGAAACGGTGATTTCAGGTATAGGTCAGGGCTATATGTTGACTACGCCCTTGCAGTTGGCGGTAGCCACGGCGACCTTGTCACAACGTGGAAAACGACGAATTCCCTATTTGGTGGCCAGTAAAAAGTCACCCGGTGGATCGATTGTAGCGGTACCACACGGTCCAACACCGGATGCTGTAAAGGTCAAAAGTGTCGCAAATTTCCGTGTGGTTATAAAAGCCATGAATCATGTTGTTCAAGGCAAACGTGGTACAGCCCGGGCTATGGGTCGAAATCTGACTTATAAAATGGCTGGCAAAAGTGGTACGGCACAGGTGATCACTATCGCACAGGGCAAGCGTTATAAAGCCAGCCAGATTGCCGAACGTTTCCGTGATCATGCCTTGTTTGTCGCCTTTGCCCCTGTCAGCAAACCCAGAATCGCAGTTTCGGTGGTCATAGAGAATGCCGGCGGTGGTAGTCACTTTGCCGCGCCTGTGGCTCGCGAGGTGATTGATTATTATCTCGTCGATCAGTATCAACACTACAACTCCTATGCCCGTGCAGCTGATTCAAAACATGGATTGCTGACGGCTGTAACGGCAGGCGGTTAAGAGAGTGGTAAAAGAACGACAACGTCAGTCTTTTTTTGAACATTGGCATCTCGATCCGGTGTTGCTTTTGGGTATGTTGCTGCTGGGCTTGGCCAGTATGGTCATTCTCTATAGCGCTGGTAGTGGAAACACGGCATTGTTGTGGCGTCAAGGCACCCGTCTGCTACTGGGTTTGGGTATCATGGCATTGCTGGCCCAGGTATCACCACAGTCAATCGAACGCTGGTCGCCACAACTCTATGCTGCTGGTATGGTGTTACTGGTATTGGTGTTGATTTCCGGGATTGTTGGCAAGGGGGCGCAACGCTGGCTCACTATCGGACCGCTGCGCTTTCAACCTGCGGAATTCATGAAATTGGCCATGCCCATGATGATTGCCTGGATTGCCACCCGTCGGCCGTTGCCATTGAAATTTGCCAATCTGGTGCTGGCATTACTGGCAATCGCATTACCAGCGGCATTGGTGATTATTCAACCGGATTTGGGGACGGCTGTTCTCATCATGGTCTCCGGTGTGCTGGTGTTGTTTCTGGCCGGTATGAATTGGCGCTTGATTCTCACAGCACTGATGGTGACAATTGCAGCGGCCGCTGCTGTCTGGCAATTTAACTTTCTGCATGGATACCAGCGTAAACGGATTTTGACATTGTTTGATCCCTGGAGTGATCCATTAGGTGCGGGCTATCATATTATACAATCCATTATCGCTGTAGGATCTGGTGGCTTGTCCGGAAAAGGCTGGATGATGGGAAGCCAGTCACAGCTGCAATTTATACCCGAGCGTCAGACAGATTTTATTTTCGCTGTATTTGCTGAGGATTTTGGTCTATTTGGTGTGTTGGGGTTGTTTTTGTTGTATCTGGTGATTGTTATCCGATCACTGAATATTGCGTATTACAGTCGTGACAGTTACTCGCGGCTACTCGGTGGCAGTCTGGCTTTGACGTTCTTTTTTTATGCTTTTGTGAATATTGGTATGGTGACCGGAATTCTCCCCGTTGTTGGTGTTCCGTTGCCACTGATCAGTTATGGCGGTACCTCAATGGTGACACTGATGGCCGGTTTTGGTGTCTTGATGAGCATCCACACCCACAAGAAATTTATTCCAAGATGATGTACTTACCAAGATGATATATTTAATTTCGCAATCCTGTCATGTTTTCGTTCGACTGTTGTTATCGACGGTTTTGATGTTGCTGTTCTTCACCAGTGCTACAGTACAGGCACTCGAGCTGCAGCGCTATCCTGACATCAAAACCTTTATCCATACCTTCGCCAAGCGTAATCACTATAGCGAGCCTGTACTGCAAAGGTTATTTTCGAGAGTCGTTTTACAGCCAAAGTTGGTCGCTGCAATGCAAAAGCCTGCCGAGGGCATGGCTTGGTCGCGTTATCGCAAGATTTTTGTCAATGCAGACAATATCAAACGTGGACAGCGGTTTATTGTTAAATACAAAAAGACATTACGACAGGCGGAGAAGAAATACGGTGTAGACCGCTATGTCATCGCAGCGATTATTGGTGTTGAAACCCGTTTTGGTCGGCACCTGGGCAAGCATCGAACACTGGATGCACTGACTACACTCGCTTTTCTCTACCCTCGACGCAGCAAGTTCTTTCGTGCCGAACTGAAGCATTTCCTGTTGTTAACCCGCAGGCAAAAACTTGATCCCATGTTGTTACGCGGTTCCTATGCCGGTGCGATCGGGATTCCCCAGTTTATGCCGTCAAGTTATCGTCAGTATGCGGTGGATCTGGATGGGGATGGCAAACGCAATCTGATGCAATTTGCCGATGCCATGGGCAGTGTCGCAAACTATCTCAAGGTTCACGGTTGGCAGCAAGGCGAAAACATTTCTGTGTCGGTGGTGGGGTCTGTACCAACGACTGCAAAAAAATGGCTGGCCAGAAAACTTAAAACTGTGACGACGATTGCAAAATTGCAGCAATCGGGTGTCCAAAGTGCCAAAAGCGAACACTCCGATCGTCTTGCCGGCTTGATTGAATTGACCAGTGGTGCCGACAAGGAATATCGAATCGGGTTCGAGAACTTTTTTGTGATTACCCGGTATAACCACAGCTGGCTGTATGCTGCGGCAGTGAGCGATTTGGCCAACGCACTGCATTCTCACCAATAATCACGGTTTTAAAATCAGCAAAATGATCTCAAAATTGACATTCAGACTGCTGCTGGTTGGTGGCTTGATAGTCCAGCTGACGGCTTGCAGCTGGATCGGTGGTGGGACAGAGGACGGGCCGCCTGATCACTATGTCTCAACTGCCAGGATCATGGCGATACCTGACGCTGTGCCACGACGTGAGACGATTGTTGCCTCTTCTTTGCGTACTTATCGTATTGGCTATCATTGGTATAAGCCAATGCGTTCTGCGAAAGGCTATGTAGAGCGTGGTCTGGCCTCCTGGTATGGCCGCAAATTCCATCATCATAAAACATCGATCGGCGAGGTCTATGATATGTATGCAATGACGGCGGCCCACAAGACCCTGCCGCTGCCAAGCTATGTCAAAGTAACGAACCTGGACAATGGTCGCACGGTGGTGTTGCGGGTCAATGATCGCGGCCCTTTTCATTCCAACCGTATTATCGATTTGTCCTATGCGGCCGCAGTCAAACTGGGTATGATCGGCAAAGGGACTGCTGCTGTTGAGGTCAGGACCATTGACCTCCTGACAAAACCGTCATACCCCAAATCATCGCCCAGATTGCGTCCGGCTACCCAACCATCGGTTACCCGCTCGAAATTGCGTAACTATATCCAGGTAGGCGCCTTTCCAAAACGAACTGATGCCATGCGGTTGGCGCGACAACTCGATCGTCTGGGATACGCACCGGTATTATTTTCCCGCTATGTGGTCAAAAATACTGTCTGGTATCGGCTTAGAATAGGGCCGTTACATTCAGAGAGTAGTGCGATGAAATTAATGGATGATTTACATGCCCGTGGGTTTGCCCAGGCAATCCTGGTACGTGACCGCTAGGAGGCTGTCCGAGAACAGGAGTCGTAGGCTCCTATTCTCTGACAGGCTCCCGGATTGTGGCTCAATTGCCGATTGACTGCCATAATCCTGCCATGAATCCTGCGTACACTGTTAGTTGGCTGAGTAGCGGAAAAATTTGAGAACCAATCCATCGAGGTCCAGACATTGAGTATGTTAATGAAGTGCAAAAAAACACAACATCTGTTTCTAATTATGCTTTTTCTTTTTGGGCAAACTGGCCTGTTTTCTATCGCAGTGGCTGAAACGACCCTGCCGAAGGCAGCCCGTGCCTCGGTTCCCGAGCCGGTTTTGAAGGTCAAGTCATGGCTGCTTATGGACTTCGGTTCGGGCCAGATTTTGTCTTCCGGTAAGCCTGATGAACGTATAGAGCCGGCTAGCCTGACCAAGATCATGACTTCGTATGTGGTATTCGATCAGGTCAAGAAAGGAACATTCAGCCTCGAGGACAAAGTGCTGATCAGCAAAAAAGCCTGGAAAACGGGCGGCTCGAGAATGTTTGTCAAGGTAAATAGCCGGGTCAGTCTCGGCGAGTTGCTGCGTGGCCTGATTATTCAATCGGGTAATGATGCGGCTGTGGCGATGGCCGAGTATGTTGCCGGTACCGAACAGGGTTTTGCCGCATTAATGAATCAGGAAGCGGATCGATTGGGCTTGAAGAATACCCATTTTGTGAACTCCACCGGGTTACCGGACCCAGAGCATTACACCACTGCCCATGATTTGGCGATTTTATCCGCAGCCTTGATTCGTGATTTTCCGGAACATTACGCCTGGTATAAAGAAAAGGAATTTACCTACAACAAAATTACCCAGAAAAACCGCAATTTGTTGCTGTGGCGTGATGCTACCGTGGATGGCATTAAAACAGGACATACCCGCTCCGCTGGTTATTGCCTGATTGCGTCCTCACAACAGGGTCAGATGCGTCTGATCGCAGTGGTCACCGGGGCCAGTAGTGCCCGTCACCGGGCCAATGCTGCACAGGCATTATTACGTTATGGTTATTCATTTTATGAAACCCGACAGCTGTATGCTGCCACGGCTGCCGTAAGTCAATCAAGGGTATACCTTGGAGACAGGGATCAATTACAGATCGGTAGTCTGTCGCCTATTGCGATCACTCTGCCGAGGCGGCGTTTCAAAGACAGTAAAACTTCTATAGTTCTCAATCCGATACTGAGGGCACCGATCACCAAGGGCCAGAAAGTTGGTGAGTTGACGGTTACTCTTCGTGGAAAAGATGTCTATACCATCCCCCTGGTCGCGTTAACAACCATTGCTGAAGGCAGTTGGTGGCACCGGTTAATCGATCATGTGCTGTTGTGGTTTGCCTGAGGTTTTCCTCTGTGAACAAAGATTAAGCGTGTGAATAAAGAGTTACTGGAATTTCCCTGCAGTTATGAAATCAGGGCCTTTGGTGCTGCCGCCGCAGATTTTGAAGCGACAATAAAAGCCTTGGTATTGCGACATACTTTATCAGGTGACATCATCAAATGCGTCAGCAAGCCAAGTCGTAATGGCCGTTTTCTGGTGGTTCGATGTACGATTATGGCGCGTGACAGGGAGCAGTTAACATTGATATATACCACCCT
>CAZTLH010000119.1:0-8007 GCA_964614335.1 uncultured Gammaproteobacteria bacterium | reverse complement strand
GTCAATCACGCCAGAATCGAGGAAATGTTGCATTTTGCACCGGATTTGATCCTGACAAGTCCGTACAACAATCCTGGTATGGTCAAATTTATGCGTAAACTGGGCTACCCGGTTGAAATCATTCCGCCAGCCAACTCCATTGAGGACATTGAGGCCAATATTCTGCTGATGGCCAGGCTGCTCGGTGAGAAAAAAAAAGGAGCCATGCTGTTACAAAATATGCGTCAACAACTGGCCGCAATACCATCTGTCGATAGTGCAAAACGACCTGGCGCCCTGTTTTATCAGCCTCGAGGCTATACCAGCGGTCGTGGCACGCTGCAGGATGTGGCATTACGACGCAGTGGCTGGCGCAATCTGGCTGCCGAAGCCGGTATTCAGGGGTATAACCGGATCAATCTGGAAACTTTGCTCAGAACACAACCTGCCCATATTTTTACATCAGCCTATGCCGCTGGAACTGACTCACTGGCACAACGTCAACTTTTCCATCCGGCATTACGATACATCACCCACAACACACCCATGTCCGATATCGATTACAGGTACTGGATCTGTGGTGGCCCCATGATCACACAAGCCATCCAGATACTGAACAAGGTCCGCCAACAACTGGTGAAAACGCCGTGATTGGCGTATCGACAATCGATCAGCGTCGTCTGGTGTTCTTACTGGCTTTACTCCTTGCAGTATTGGTCTTCATTTCCCTGCTGGTGGGTGGTCAACCGTGGGAGATGATAAAAGCCCTCTTCTCACATCCAGACCAACGCTCGTCAATACTTGCCCTGATTCTGACCGAAGTTCGTGTCCCACGGGTGTTAATCGCAACACTTGCCGGCGCGACACTCGGTCTTTGTGGTGCTGCCATGCAGGGATTATTACGCAATCCACTGGCCACGCCAGGTTTAACCGGCAGTGCCAGCGGGGCGGCTCTCGGTGCCGTCATTGCACTGTATTATGGTTTGAGCACACAGTTCGCTCTGGCCTTGCCGGCAGCAGGCATGCTGGGCTCTTTGCTGGCGATGGTCCTGGTCTATCTGCTGGCTGGTCGTGATTCGAGTGTGACAACCCTGATCCTTGCCGGTGTAGCCATCAACACCCTGGCCATGGCCCTGATCTCATTATTGCTCAATCTGGCACCAAGTCCCTATGCCATCCAGGAACTGGTATTGTGGATGCTCGGTTCAATCACCGATCGCAGCCTGGACGATTTGTGGATCATGCTACCCGGCACCCTGCTCGGCTGGCTGTTGCTGCTGGGTAGCGGCCGTGGCCTGGATGCACTGACCCTGGGTGAAGAAACCGCCACTTCGATGGGCATCGGTCTCAACCGTTTACGTTGGCGACTCTTTATTGCCATCGCCCTGGCGGTTGGGTCTGCAGTTTCGATCACCGGTTCGATCGGTTTTATCGGTTTGGTCGTGCCCCACCTGATGCGTCCACTGGTCGGTTATCAACCTGGACGTTTACTCACTGTCAGTGCCCTGGGTGGTGCCATCATGCTGCTGCTCGCCGATCTGGCAGTGCGTTTGATCCCGGCTGCCAACGAGATCAAAGTCGGCGTACTTACTGCGGTAGTCGGCGCCCCATTTTTTCTGTGGTTGATCATCCGCAGCAGACGGAATCAGACATGAAACTGCAGGCACAAGATTTATCGCTACAGCTCGGCGGACAAACGATCCTGCAAGCGGTTGACCTGGAATTACAGCATGGTGAATTATTGGGTCTAATCGGTCCCAATGGTGCGGGTAAAACCACCTTGTTGCGTCTGCTGGGAGGGTTATTAAAGAACCAGCATGGTAGTTTGTTACTGGACGACCAACCGTTGCTGAAATATTCCGGCACCGAGCGGGCCAGGAAAATTGCCTACCTGGCCCAACACAATCCGGTTTCCTGGCCACTGAGTGTAAAGCGTCTGGTGGAACTAGGCCGAATTCCGCATCTGGATAGCTGGCACAAAACCACCGGCCATGATCGGGATGTTGTGCAGCAGGTAATGGAGGCGACCGATATTGTAGCACTGGAAAATCGCCGGTTTGACAGTCTGTCCGGTGGTGAGCGCGCCCGGGTTTTGCTGGCTCGTGCACTGGCCGGAGAACCCGGGATTCTGCTGGCCGATGAACCGGTCGCCGCATTGGACCCTGCCCATCAACTCGAGGTCATGGGATTATTGCAAACACACTGTAAACAGGGTGGTGCCGTGATTGTGGTTTTGCATGACCTGATGCTGGCCAATCATTATTGCCAGCACCTGCAATTGCTCCATCAGGGCTCCACCCTGGCTATTGGCCCGCCCGATGAGGTATTAACTGCCGAACATCTCAAGAAGGCTTATGGTCTGGAAATAACCGATACAACAAATCTAGATACCTGCTTTAAGATGCCCTGGAAAGTTCAGTAATCAATTGATCGCCTTTGTTATTTCAACCCAAACCATAGATCGCAAGAAAACAATAACTGCCAATGATTTAACTGTGATGTGATTAATGCAGCAGCTGTCAATTGAACAGTATTCGAGTATATTATCTATCTGATGTAGCTGTCAGATCTGAAATCTACGAACAATCTCTATCGGTGCTTTCAAGATAAACCTCAGAATCAATGCAATGATTGATGCCTGAAGCAAGAATTGTCGTTAAAATACCCCGCCTTGTTACTACGGGAGAGAACTCTTCATAATGGGCTTAGTCGTGTTTCTCGTGTAGTCATTTTTTCAGTCTCAAGGAGTAATGGATGGATATCGGGGATCTTCGACGTGAGTTTATGAGTCTTGGGCTTGATCGTGATGATCTGCAGGAGCAACCTGTAGAACAATTTGCGCTTTGGTTCCAACAAGCGATAGATGCCGGAATTATGGACCCCAATGCCATGAGTCTGGCCACAGCCAGTGCCAGTGGTATTCCATCGATACGTACAGTATTACTCAAGTTATTTGATCGTGACGGCTTTATTTTTTATACCAACTACGGTAGTCGAAAAGCGCACCAGATTGCAGAAAATCATCGTGCTGCATTGCTGTTTCCCTGGCTGACGTTAAATCGTCAGGTAAAAATTGAAGGCCTAGTTGAGAGAATCAGCACTGCCACTTCACTGAAATATTTTTCCAGTCGGCCCCGTGGCAGTCAACTTGGAGCCTGGTGTAGCCAACAGAGCTCTGTCATAACCTCACGTCAGTTTCTGGAAATGAAACTGGCCGAAATGAAACAAAAATTCCATGGTGGCGACATCCCCCTGCCCTCGTTCTGGGGTGGCTATCGAGTCAAACCGGAACGTATAGAATTTTGGCAAGGGCGGGAGAACCGTTTACATGATCGATTTGAATATACTTTACAAGAAGATGGTAGCTGGCGTATTGAACGGCTGGCGCCTTAGCCATCACACCCTAGCCATCAATATTGGCAATATCAATCTTCCATAATACAGAACAGAACACTTCCTGGTCTCGTTAACATGTACAAAAACGCAATTGTTCGAAAACCCTGCAAGAATATGATTCATGGTATCACTCGTTCATCATATCTGGGTGAACCTGATTTTGCTCGCGCCTGTGATCAACATACTGCCTATATCGAAGCACTCCGAAAATGTGGTCTGAATGTACATATTCTTGAGGCTGACGAAACCTTTCCTGATTCAGTGTTCGTTGAAGACACGGCACTATTGACAACAAAAGCGGCCATTATCACAAATCCTGGAGCAGCAAGCCGTCGAGGCGAAGTACTTGCCATGCAGAATACCTTGAGCCACCTATTTTCTGACATCCGTAGTATTTCTCCCTCAGGCACGATTGAAGCGGGTGATATCATGGAGGCCGAGGGTCATTTTTTTATCGGTCTTTCTGAACGCACCAACAACCAGGGGGCTGTCCAGATGATCACTTTTCTTGAATCTATGGGATTTACGGCTTCTACCGTGCCATTTGAGGAAGTACTGCATCTAAAAACCGGTGTTAACTATCTGACCTCCAACACCATGCTGGTCAGTGGTGAATTTTGTTCCCGATCAGAATTTCGTCAATACAAACAAATCGAAATCAGTCCCGAAGAAGCCTATGCGGCGAACAGTGTCTGGGTCAACGACATCGTTCTGGTGCCCGCAGGTCACCCACGATCAAGTCAGGCTATCCGTGAGGAAGGTTTTGATGTGCTTGAAGTCGATGTCTCGGAGTATCAAAAACTCGATGGTGGTCTCAGTTGTCTGTCATTACGGTTTTAAGTGCCTGTAAAGCCAAAACCTTTACTGCCAGGCTTGACCATCCATGGTAAAGTTTATGCAATAGTCACAAGTCACAGCTCTGTATCTGATGAACTGGATACACTCGTGATAATGGAGGAAATCAATGTCAAACGTGGAAATGCAACGCCATATCAGTAAACTGACAGCCAGCACGGTGGCGATCGTTTTGGCCGGTGGCAAAGGCTCCCGGCTCAAAGGTTTGACTGAGTGGCGCACCAAACCGGCAGTACCGTTTGGTGGTAAATTTCGGATTATCGATTTTCCTCTTTCCAATTGCATAAATTCCGGAATTCGACGCATCCTGGTCGTCACCCAATACAAGTCACATTCACTGCAACGTCATTTGCAGCGTGGCTGGAATTTTCTGTCAGGACAATTCGGTGAATTTCTCGAAGTGTTGTCCGCCCAGCAAAGAACCGGGGACAACTGGTATGCCGGAACCGCAGATGCAATCTACCAGAATCTGGATATCCTGCGCGACCATAATCCTGATTATGTCGTCATTTTAGCCGGAGATCATGTCTATAAAATGGATTATGGCAAAATGCTGGCTGCTCACGTCGCCAATAACGCAGACATCACCGTCGGCTGCATTCCGGTACCACGTGAGGATGCCAAAGCTTTCGGAGTTATGGACATCGATGAACACGACCGGATTATTGAATTCACTGAAAAACCTGAAAATCCAAAGCCGATGGCCGGATTTCCAGAAAAATCTCTGGCTTCGATGGGGATTTATATATTTTCAAGCCGATTTCTACGGCAGTGCCTGATCGAAGACCAGGCCAATCCAGGTTCCGAACGTGATTTTGGTAAAAATATCATCCCCGATTCGATACATCGTGCCAATGTTTTTTCCTTTCGTTTCATGAATGCCAACACCGGTGCACCACAGTACTGGCGTGATATCGGTACCATTGATGCCTACTGGCTGGCCAATCTCGACCTGGCCTCTTTGGATCCTGACCTGAATCTTTACGATACAAAATGGCCCATCTGGACCCACCAGGAGCAACTGCCACCCGCCAAATTTACCTTTGATATCGACGGACGTCGCGGACAGGCGCTCGATACCCTGGTTTCCGGTGGCTGCCTGACCACCGGTTCGACATTAAGAAATTCCATATTATTTTCGAATGTTCGTGTCCACTCCTATTCACTGGTGGAAAACAGTGTTCTGCTACCGGATGTTACGGTGCATAGGCACTGTCAACTTGATCGCTGTATTATCGACAAGGGTACGATCATCCCGGAAGGCACGATTATCGGTAAAGATCCTGTTGCAGATGCCAAACGTTACTACGTCAGTGAAAATGGCATTGTGCTTGTTACTGCGGAAATGATGGGGCAGAACATGCATTCAGCCTGATCACCGATTTAATCTTAACCCTATTTCTGATGTTGACCCACGGTGCCAAATCATGAGCAGCAAATTATCGATTGTATTTTGCTGGCATATGCACCAGCCCTTTTATCGAGATACTCAAAGCAAGCAATATGCCCTGCCCTGGGTCTATCTGCATGCGATCAAGGAATATACCGATATGGCTGCAATACTGGACTCCATACCCGGGGCCAGAGCTGTGGTGAATTTTGTACCTTCATTGACCATCCAGATCGCTGATTACGCCGATCGCATACAACACTGGCTCAATGGTACGGGATTGATGCCTGATCCTTTGCTCACTGCCCTGGCGGCACAACCCGGCACACTCGATGCCAAACAAAAGTCCTATCTTTTGCGCCAATGTTTCAAACTTCAACATCAGAATAACCTGCACCGCTATGCCCCCTATAGCAGGCTGTGGCAACTGGCAGAACATTGCGGTGAACAGGAAGCTACTGAGTATCTGGATGAACAGTTTTACTTTGATCTGGTGACCTGGTATCACCTGGCATGGCTGGCAGAATCGGTACGCCAAAAACATGCAGTTGCGAAGACCCTAATTCAAAAAGCCGGCCAATTCAATTTTGATGATCGTCGAACCTTGATCGGGCTGATTGCCGGGTTATTACAAGCTATACCAGAGCGATATCGAAAACTTGCAGCCAATAAGAAAATCGAGCTTTCAACCACACCTTATGCCCATCCGATACTCCCGCTGCAACTCGACTTTGCCAGCGCTCATGAAACCCTTCCGGAAGCCAATATACCGCAACACTCCTATCCAGATGGTCGCAGCCGTTCCATGGAGCATATAGCACTGGCAAAGCAAAATCATTCGATGACATTTGGATCCGATGCGCGAGGTTGCTGGCCAGCCGAGGGAGCAATCTCTGCGGCAACCGTTGAATTACTTGATGAAGCCGGTTTTGACTGGTGTGCCAGTGGTGAAGGCGTGTTGCATCACTCCCTCGGCTACAATCTGCGTGAAAAGAACCGGCGTACGGCCTTGTATCAGCCCTGGACTCCCAACGGATCCCGGCATATCCGTTGTTTTTTTCGCGATGACCATTTGTCCGATATGATCGGGTTTGAATACCAACATTGGGATACCGAAGATGCGGTCAATAATTTCATCCATCAGCTTGGTGAAATCAAGGAAGACGCTGCAACCCTATCCAATCCTGTGGTCAGTATTATTATGGATGGTGAAAATGCCTGGGAACATTATCACCACAACGGTTTACCATTTCTTGGTCTTCTCTATCAAAGGATCGCCGCGCACCCGGATTTTGATTTAACTACATTCTCTGACTATCTGGCTGCGAACACTGCAGCAGCACCTTTATCCAGACTCGTTGCAGGTTCCTGGGTGCATGGCAATCTGGCCACCTGGATTGGCGATCCCGCCAAAACCCGGGCCTGGGAGCTATTGATTGCCGCCAAAGAGCATTATGACCGAGCATTGGCTGCAAAAAGACTCAGCCCTGATCAACAGTCTGCCGCCACAGAACAATTACGGATCTGCGAAGGTTCAGACTGGTTCTGGTGGTTTGGTGATTACAATCCTGGTGCCACCGTCAAAGATTTCGATCAATTGTACCGTTGCCATCTTGGCAGATTGTACGAACTTCTCGGTGAAACCGCCCCGGAAACACTAGATGACAGAATTTCCTCCGGGGATGGTCAAGCGGAAGGTGGTGGTGCCATGCAGCGTGGCTATTGATGTGCCGATTCCTATGACAAAACAAATACACCCGCTATTGGCACAACGTCGCTCCGGTGTATTGCTACACCTCACCTCATTACCCGGACCCTTGCCAAATGGTGTCCTGGGTGCCGAAGCGCTAACCTTTATCGACGATCTGGCTACCAGCGGTTTCAGCGTCTGGCAATTTCTACCCCTGGGCCCGACCCACAGTCATGGCTCACCCTACGAATCATTGTCTTCGTTTGCCGGCAATCCGGAGCTACTGGATCTACGGGAGTTTGTGACTCACAACTGGCTGGAGCACTCCAGATACCAGGAAGTATGTGACGGTCGAATCAGAGCTGCTGCAGCGAGAATGGAGGCTGCGGAAAGATTTTTTGCAGCGCTGCCTTTAGATAATGGATTAAACGAGGCATTTGACTCCTTCAAACAGGCAAATCAATACTGGCTCGAGGATTTCAGTTTGTTTTCTGCGCTGAGGAATAACCATAATCACCTGCCCTGGTGGCAATGGTCTTCAGCACTCGCACGCCGTGATCCGTTGGCGATACAACAGGCCAAAACTGATTTTACCTCAGACCTCGATCATGTCCGATTCGAACAATTACTGATTAACACGCAATGTACATGCTACTATGTCCCTGCACGTATTAAACATCTGCTTGTGTCTGGTGTT
>CAZTLH010000118.1:0-8023 GCA_964614335.1 uncultured Gammaproteobacteria bacterium | reverse complement strand
TCCTGTTGTACTGCCTGTTCGTCCATAGTGATGGCCTTGACCGGTGTCTGTACTGATACCGGTCTGATCACGGTAGTCGACTGAAAGCTGAACAGCAGCAACAGTACCACAACAATATGCACCAGCAACGCCAGTAAAAAAGAACGTATGGTCCATCCACCACTACTATTGGCCCGCGGTGATCTCTGACCTTGATTCATGCTGGATTCTTGGCTACCTGGCATTGGGATCCGTTACCAGACCGATACTCGGGACACCGGCTTTTTGCAGACTGACCATCGCTTGCACAATCGCCCCGTAATCCACTCGCCGGTCACCACGTACCAAAAATGGAGTTTTCGGTTGTCTTCGCAATACGGCCGCGGCCATGGCATAGATTCTTTGCAGGTCGACCGGCACCTTGGCTTCGTCATTGATGAAATATTGTCCGCTGGCATCAACATGCACGACAAACGGCTCGGCATCCGGACTTAATACCGGTTTGGCCTCAGCTTGTGGTAATTCAAGTTTCACACCCTCGGTCAACAACGGGGTGGTAACCATAAAGATTACCAGCAACACCAGCATCACATCGATATAGGGGACGACATTGATCTCGCCCATCAGTTTTTTTCGTGGTCGTTTTCGATAGCTATAACGCATAGGAAAGTCTTCAGCTCAAACCCTTGGATACGGGCCGGCTGCTCAAGGATTGTCGATTCACTATGGCCAGAAATTCTTCCATAAAAACCTCATATCGGCTACCAAGATGCTCGGCAGTATTGGCAAAACGGTTATAGGCAATGACCGCCGGAATTGCCGCGAACAGCCCCATTGCCGTGGCCACCAGGGCTTCTGCAATCCCGGGAGCCACCGTCGCGATACTGGCCTGCTTCATCACACCCAACGAACGAAAGGAATTCATAATGCCCCACACCGTACCAAACAGGCCCACATATGGGCTGGTAGAACCTACTGTGGCCAAAAACGACAAGTGAACCTCCAGCAAGTCAATTTCCCGACTCAGCGCCACACGCATGACCCGATGCACACCATCGACCAGCTCCGAACGATCCAGACCGGATTGTGTCGACAAACGACCATATTCACGATAACCGGCAACAAAGATATTGCATATACCCTGCGAATGACTGTGGCTACTCGACCATTGCTGGAACAGGCGTTCGAGATCACCCCCGGACCAGAATGCATCCTCGAAGGTATCTGCCGTCCGTGTCAGTGAGCGCAGGGCAAACCATTTTCGAAAAATCATGGTCCATGATATCAATGATGCCAACAATAACAGCAGCATCACAACCTTGACCAGCAGACTCGCATCACTGACCATCTGCAGGATAGAAAGGCCATCCTGGGAAGTGGTTACATTCATTATTTTTTCCATCGTTTCAACTGTGTATAAAGCAAGACAGGCATTCTTTTTGGGGCCAGGCTCACGGCATCGAGACAGGCAAGTTTAATCTGGCCATCACATAACAGGGTCTGATTACATCTAATCTGCTGCTTGAGCACAATACTGGCATGACCGAGGCGTTCGACCACGGCAGAAACCGCCAGATAATCATTCAGTCTCGCAGGTTTGATATATTCCAGTTGCACCGATTTCACAGCCAGCAACAGTTGTTCCTGTTCCACCAGATCACTGATTTCAAAGCCTGCCTGCCGCAACCACTCGGTCCGTGCCCGCTCCATAAAGCGGAGATAATTGGCGTAATAGACAATCCCTGCGGCATCGGTATCTTCATAATAGATTCTAACCGCAAATGAAAACCTGTCATCGACCATCACCCCATTCTCCCGGACAAGCGGACTCCACAACCACTGTCGTGTGACTGAGACAGCATTGGGCCAGATAATTGTTGAAAGAAAGTGGTAATCAAAGGTTGATTCTCAGGTTTCAAACAGCTCATTTTGCCCTTGACCGTCGCCAGCAGTCGGCGGTTGCAGATGAAAGTACAACCAGGCGGAACGGGTGGCCATCCGGCCACGTGGGGTACGCATCAATAAACCCTGCTGAATCAGATAGGGTTCAATAACATCTTCCAGCGTACCACGCTCCTCACCCAGTGCTGCAGCGATATTGTCCAGACCAACCGGCCCACCGTCAAATTTCTCCAATACGGCGCGTAATAATTTTCGATCCAGAATATCCAGACCGCCGGCATCGACATCCAGCATGGCCAATGCCTCACCAGCTATCATGCCAGTGAGGCGTCCATCACCCTTGACTTGGGCATAATCACGCACCCGTCGTAACAACCGATTGGCAATCCTGGGGGTGCCACGGGAACGGTGCGCGATACAGGAGATGCCTTCCTTTTCCGCCGGCATACCCAATAACGCTGCGGAGCGGGTAACAATCGATTCCAGTTCTTCTGGCTGATAAAATTCCAGTCGTTGCACAATCCCGAAACGATCACGCAATGGTGATGTCAATAAACCGGCCCGGGTGGTCGCGCCAACCAGGGTAAAGGGTGGCAACTCAAGCTTGATCGAACGTGCCGCCGGACCCTCACCGATCATAATATCGAGATGATAATCTTCCATCGCCGGATACAGAATTTCTTCGACCGCTGGGTTCAGACGATGAATTTCGTCGACAAACAACACATCATTCGCCTCCAGATTGGTCAACATCGCCGCTAGATCGCCAGCCCTTTCCAGTACCGGACCCGAGGTCTGACGCAACTTGGCACCGAGTTCCTCAGCCACAATATGGGCCAGCGTGGTTTTACCCAGCCCCGGCGGCCCAAACAACAACAGGTGATCGAGCGCCTCACCACGACTGCGTGCGGCTTCGATAAAGATCTCCAGTTGCGTGCGCAGCTTTTGCTGTCCCACAAAGTCACCCAGTCGCGTGGGTCGCAAACTGCGATCGATTACCCGGTCGGTCGCCGGATCCTGAATATTCAAGGGCGAAACAAGGCGTTCAGAACTATCCATTGGTCTGCCTCATACCCCGCAAGGCTGCACGCAGCAATTCGGCATCTGTCAGATCATCCTCAGGCACCGCACGCACCGCATGTTCGGCTTCGCTGCGCGAATAACCCAGTGACTGCAGAGCTTGCACGGCTTCTGATCTGGCCGACAGGGTCTGTACCGCAGCACCGGGTTGCTGTTCATCAAAACCGGCCAATTTGCCCTTCAGGTCAACGATCAACCGTTGTGCCGTCTTTTTACCCAACCCCGGTACCCGGGTCAACAAGCTGACCTCCTCATTATCCAGACAACGCAATAAATCATTGGCTGTCATCGTTGACAGAATCGCTAACGCGACCTTCGGCCCGACCCCGTTGACCTTCAGCAGACGACGAAAAATATCGCGATCGGTGATGGCCGAAAATGCGTACAACAACTGGGCATCCTGACGCACCACAAAATGGGTATACAACACGACCTCTTCAGCGTCATTGACAAGCCCGGCAAAACAACTCGCCGGGGCTTCCAGCTCATAACCGACACCGGCAACATCCAACACCAGCCACGGAGGTTGCTTGTACACCACATAACCACGTAACTGACCGATCATCGTCTTGCCATACCCATTTTTTGCAGATTTCGTTGCCCCTGTAGATGATGGAGATGACAGACCGCGCAAGCGAGCGCATCCGATGCATCCATTGCCAGGGGATCCGAATAGTTCAGAATAACCCTGACCATATGCTGTACCTGTTCCTTATCCGCATGTCCTCTACCCACCAGCGCTTTTTTAATCTCTGTCGCTGCGTATTCAGCGATTTCCAGATGATGGCGGACACCGGCACAAATCGCCGCACCACGCGCATGTCCCAGGGTCAAGGCAGATTGTGGATTACGGGCCATAAAAACCTTTTCAATGGCCATGGTCGCAGGCTTGTTACGTAAAATAACAGCTTCCAGTTCACTCATGATTTTGCCCAGACGTTGCGGCAACGGCTCATTGCTATTGCGGATACAACCCACATCCAGGACCCGCAAACCGCCGTCAACCTCCTCGACGACACCATAGCCACAGGCCCGGGAGCCCGGATCTATACCCAGCACTCTCACCCCGTTTTCACCTCAACTGGACCATCGAATCCGCCATCGAATACCGGGTCATTCGACTTCCATATCATCCGGAAAAGCAGCATTGGTGAAGACATTCTGCACATCATCCAGATCATCGAGGGCATCGAGAAAACGCAATACTTTCTCGGCCTCTTCAGTATCCAGTTCCACATCTACCGAGGCCCTCTGTTCGATTTCAGCGCTCTCAGGCTCCAGACCGGCTTTTTTCAGGGCTCCCAGAATAACATGAAAATCATCAGGTGCTGTCGTCACCTCGACCGTTCCATCATCATCCGTTTGCACATCATCAGCACCGGCTTCAATGGCGGCCTCCATGACCTGGTCCTCATCAGCACCGGCGGCAAAACAGATACTTCCCAAACGGGTAAACAGATAGGCCACCGAGCCATCGGTGCCCAGATTACCACCATACTTGGTGAATGCATGACGGACTTCACTGACCGTCCGATTGCGATTATCTGTGGTACATTCTACCAGCACGGCCACACCACTGCTGGCATAACCTTCGTAGCGCAATTCTTCGTAATTCACCCCATCCATATCACCGGCACCACGACTGATCGCACGATTGACCGTGTCCCGTGTCATATTGGAGGACAGCGCCTTGTCCACCGCAGATCGCAATCGTGGATTGGCGTCCGGATCCCCACCAGCCATACGGGCCGCGACGGTAATTTCCTTAATCAGCTTGGTGAACAGTTTGCCGCGTTTGACATCCTGCGCAGCTTTACGAAATTTGATATTTGCCCATTTACTATGGCCTGACATATCCTGCTCCCTGTAGGCGGTAAAAAATAGAATCGCCGCCTGCCATCACGGCCAAAGATACACTCTGACAACCAGGCGCAGTTGATAAAATCATGGAACGACGATGTTACGCACCGGCCACTTCCGATCCGGTACGTGAATTCTACCATTGGCCGGCATTTTCCACATTGTCTTCTTGCCGCAACATCTTGCCAATTTCCGAAACCGTGGGACGCCGCAGGGGTTTATCGCAGTACAGGAGCTCCGCTAGAAATTCAATAACAAGGATTTGTTGGCTGCTTTTGAGCCAGTTGGACATTTATGGCCATCGAGCGAGAAAACAGTCAGCGAATCCTTGGCTAGGAGCTCCTGATCGTAGTTGCTTGCGCAAATTGATGATTTATTGTGGCTTCACCACAGCTGGTTTCCGCAAACGGATACTCAGATCGCGTAATTGCGACTCATCCACCGTACTCGGTGCCTGGGTTAATGGACAAACCGCCTTTTGGGTTTTTGGAAAAGCGATCACTTCCCGAATGGAATCGGCCCCGACCATCATACTGACCACACGATCCAGACCAAAGGCGATCCCGCCATGGGGTGGCGCACCATAACGCAGGGCTTGCAGCAAAAAGCCGAATTTCTCTTCCGCTTCCTCTTCGGTTATACCGAGGGCAGTAAATACCGTCTTCTGTACCCCGGATTGATGGATACGGATTGATCCACCGCCGATCTCGGAGCCATTAAGCACCATGTCATAGGCTCGGGACAGCGCCTTGCCCGGGTCGGATGCCAGGGTGTCGAGATGTTCTGTTTTGGGTGCGGTAAAGGGATGGTGCAGTGAGGCCCAACGCCTGGCTTGTTCGTCATACCCAAACATTGGAAAATCAATTACCCAAAGTGGCCGCCAATCTCCCACCAATAAATCCAGATCATGACCGATTCGAACCCGCAACGCGCCCATGGCATCATTGACCACATCGGCCTTGTCGGCACCAAAGAAGATCAGATCGCCATCCACGGCTAAGGTACGTTCGATAATCGTCTGCAACACATCATCGGGGAGAAACTTGACAATCGGTGACTGCAAACCTTCACGACCGTTGGCGACAGCATTGACCTTGATATAGGCCAGACCACGGGCACCAAACTGGCCGACATAGGCGGTATATTGATCAATCACCTGACGGGTCAATTTATTACCTGCGGGGATCCGCAATGCGACCACTCGTCCTTCTTCATTGTTGGCCGGCACTGAAAAAACCTTGAAGTCGACCTTTTTCATCACGTCCTTCAGCTCAACCAGTTCCAGCGGCACCCGTAAATCCGGACGATCACTGCCGAAACGCTGCATCGCTTCCTGATAAGTCATCCGCGGCATCGGGCTGGGCAAGTCCACACCCAGGACCTCCTTGAACAAGCCGGTTATCATGGTCTCCATCAACTGCATGATGTCTTCTTCAGTAATAAATGACATCTCGATATCCAGCTGTGTGAATTCAGGTTGACGGTCTGCACGCAGATCCTCATCACGAAAGCAGCGGGCCAATTGATAATAGCGGTCGCAACCGGACATCATCAACAACTGCTTGAATAACTGCGGTGACTGCGGCAAGGCAAAAAACTGCCCTGGCTGGGTACGACTCGGGACCAGATAATCACGCGCACCTTCAGGTGTAGATTTGGTCAGAATCGGGGTCTCGACCTCGATGAATTCGTTCCGATCAAGACAGGTTCGCAAATAATGACTGACCTGATGGCGGAGACGCAATTTTTGTTGCATGGAATCACGCCGCAAGTCCAGATAACGGTACTTCAAACGTGTCGCTTCACCGACATCATTTTCATCGAGTTGAAAAGGCAAAACATCGGATCGATTGAGGATTTCGATCTTCCGGCCGACAATTTCAATGGCTCCGGTAGTCAGATTGTCATTACTTGTACCCTCAGGACGCGGTCTGACCTTGCCGGTAACCCGCAACACATACTCATTACGTGCCTCATCTGCGATGTCAAAGGCTGTATCCAGATCCGGATCTGCCACCACCTGCACCCTGCCGGTGTAATCACGCAGATCAATAAAAATGATACCGCCATGGTCACGTCGATGTTGTACCCAGCCACAGACAGATACTTCCTCCCCGACCAGCACTTCGGTCACTCGACCACATAAATGTGTACGCATACGAAAAGAACTCCGAAATCAGATGATTAGAGGATGTTTGAAAACCTCGTTATGAAAGCGTGAAAAACTCAGGCAGATTTTTCCACGACAGCGCTGGAGCCCGACTTGCCGTTATCGGCGGCTGCAGTGCTGCCAGCGGCAGATTCTGCCGACTTGGTTTCGGTTTTTTTAGACGAATCCTCTTTATGAGAGGAATGCCCATGTTCCGAAGATTTTCCATGTTCAGGGGATTTGCCATTGTTCTTGAAATCGGTCTCATACCATCCAGTTCCCTTGAGGCGAAAAGCCGCTGAAGTCATCTGTTTTTTCAGTTTATCTTCTTCACAAACCGGGCATTGGGTCAAAGGCGCAGCAGACATTTTCTGCAGTGCATCCATTTTGTGACCACAGGCCTGACATTTATACACATAAATCGGCATTTCCAAACACACTCCATAGCAATACAATGCCCCGCAGATGGGGGCATTGTGACAACAAATCAAGGCCCATTATACCGTTTTCACTGCGGGTCAACACAGAAGATCAATGATTGAAGTTCAATCAATGATCGTTATTTCGTCCAGCTGACGCTTTTCAACAGAATTTTGATACCTGATGCCGAACTGGTGTAGAATCCCGGGCCTCGGGGCGGTAGCTCAGCTGGGAGAGTGTCGCGTTCGCAATGCGAAGGTCGGGAGTTCGATCCTCCTCCGCTCCACCATGTTATTATCCTAGTTCCAGTAAATTATGGTGATTTTTAGACCGCCAGACAGGGCTTCCAGCAACTGACTTGTTTCCGCTGCAAGTTCGCCCTAAGTCCTTCGCAACCAATTTCAGACTACAAAAATGCCTTTTTTTTGGGTGACACTTTCGAGGTGCAGCACTACTACACAACTCACCTGCTTTGATATGGCCTATGATTTCAGAATCGGCGTCCACAGGTAAGTTACGAAGCTACCTAATTACAGTCTGCAATTTTGCCCCTGGAAAACTGACCACTTCTGATCGCTCAGACACTGCTTCCCGTCACTACCAAAAGTATACGGCCGAACTGTTTTCTTGTGT
>CAZTLH010000117.1:0-8032 GCA_964614335.1 uncultured Gammaproteobacteria bacterium | reverse complement strand
GTCTCGGTGTCGTCGGTGACTGGCAGCACCCTTATCTGACCATGAATTATCAAGTTGAGGCCGATACCATACGGTCACTGGCCAAAATAATCGAAAAAGGTCATGTTTATCACGGCAAGAAACCGGTGTACTGGTGTCTGGACTGTCACTCGGCACTAGCTGATGCCGAAGTGGAATACCAGGAACACAAATCCCGGGCCATTGATGTACGTTTCCCGCTGGTCGACAAAAACGCCCTGTGTGAACGGTTGACAATCGCCCCACCCCAGAACACACCACCCCAGAACAACCCGATCGATGGCAATAAACCTGTCAGTGTTGTCATCTGGACCACAACACCCTGGACGCTGCCGGCCAATCAGGCCGTGGCCGTGCATCCGGAACTCGAATATGTGCTGGCTGCCTGTTCAAATGAACAAGGGATAACAGAATATTTACTCATAGCAGAAAGCCTGCTCGCTTCCTCGATGGCAAGATGCGGTATCGAGCATTACCAGATAGTGGCCAGGGCATCAGGCGAAGCTCTGGAAGGTTTGCTGCTGAATCACCCATTCTATGAACGGCAGGTGCCGGTCATTCTCGGCCAGCATGTCACTACCGAAGCCGGTAGCGGTTGCGTACATACTGCACCCGGACATGGTCAGGAGGATTTCGAGGTCGGTCAACTGTATGATCTGCCGATCGACAACCCGGTCGACAGCGATGGCAACTTTTTTGCCGACACGCCAATGTTTGGCGGTGAAAATGTATTTGCAGCCAATGCGCATGTCATCGACGTGCTGGCCGAACAGGGCGCCCTGCTTTGCGATATGGCTATTGAACACAGCTACCCGCACTGCTGGCGACATAAATCACCGGTCATCTTCCGTGCCACAGCACAATGGTTTATCGGCATGGAAACCAATGGTTTGCGGGCACAGGCACTGGAAGAGATCAAACAGGTGCAGTGGGTACCGGATTGGGGTCAGGCCCGTATCGAAGGCATGGTGGGCAATCGTCCGGACTGGTGTATTTCCCGGCAACGATACTGGGGGATTCCGATCGCCCTGTACCTGCACAAACAAAGCGGTGAAATGCATCCAAAAACATTGCAGTTTATGGAACAGGTCGCCTTGCAGGTTGAAAAGTCAGGTATCGAGGCCTGGTTCGAGCTGGATGATGCCGCCTTGCTTGGCGATGATCTGAATGGCTATGACAAGGTAACAGACATCATGGATGTCTGGTTTGATTCCGGCAGCACCCATTTCAGTGTGCTCGACCAGCGACCGGAATTGGCCTTTCCTGCCGACTTGTATCTGGAAGGATCTGATCAACATCGTGGCTGGTTTCAATCCAGCCTGCTGGTCAGCACGGCTATCCGTGGTCATGCGCCCTATCGCAGTGTCTTGACCCATGGCTTCACAGTCGATGCCAATGGTCGAAAGATGTCAAAATCCATGGGCAATGTGATCGCTCCACAACAGATTATTGACAAACTCGGTGCCGACATATTACGACTTTGGGTGGCAGCAACCGATTATCGCGGAGAAATGAATATCTCCGATGAAATTCTGCGTCGAATTGCCGACTCCTATCGACGCATGCGCAATACTGCCCGCTATTTGCTTGGCAATCTCAGTGATTTCAGTGCTGACGAGCTGTTGCCGGCAGAGGAAATGCTGGCGCTGGACCGTTGGGCCATCGCGGTCAGCCGCAAGCTGCAATCTGAAATCATCGAGGCCTATGAACAGTACAGTTTTCATGCCATTTACCAGCTGTTGCATCAGTTCTGTGTCGTCGACATGGGTGGCTTTTATCTTGATATCATCAAGGATCGTCTCTACACCATGCCCGCCGGCAGTCGTGGTCGGCGCTCGGCTCAAACCGCCATGTATCACATACTGGAGGCACTGGTACGGTGGCTGTCACCGATCTTGACCTTCACTGCTGAAGAAATGTGGCGTCATATGGCCGGCAAACGAGAGGATTCCGTCTATTTCAGCAAATGGTATCAGGACTGGCCGGTTATGAATGCCGATGCCACTGTGGCAGATTGTGACCTGGATCTTGCTTACTGGGCACAGATCATTACTGTCCGTCAGGATGTGTTACGCGAACTCGAGCGACAACGCAATGACGGTTTGATCGGTGCCGGGCTTGAAGCTACCGTCACACTCTATTGTGAACCCGCGCTGTATACATCTCTGGATCGAATCGGCAGTGAATTGCACTATGTCCTGATCACCTCACAAGTGGACCTCGAACCCCTGAAAAACTGCACCGCAGAAGCCGTAGATGGCAACACCGAGGGATTGGCGATTGCCGTACAACGTACCGATGGTGAAAAATGCATACGCTGCTGGCATCGTCGCGATGATATCGGCTCGGATCCCGGGCATCCGGAAATTTGTGGTCGTTGTGTGGTCAATATCAGTGATCCAGACGGGGAATCCAGAGCGTTTGCCTGATGCATATTCCTGCAATGACACGCTGGATCCTGCTGGCGTTACTGGTGGTCGCTATCGATGCCTGGAGCAAATCCCTGGCCAGCAGCGAACTGTTACTCGGGCGTGTTACGGTATTGCCATTTCTGGATCTGCTGCTGTCACACAATACCGGTGCCGCCTTCAGCTTCCTGCATCAGGCTTCCGGCTGGCAACGCATCTTTTTTTCCGTCATTGCCATATTGGTATCCATCGTCATACTCTGGATGCTGGCCAGCCGACGTTATCGCTCAACCACCGAAGCCCTGGGTCTGGCTCTGCTGCTCGGTGGCGCCTGGGGCAATCTGCTGGATCGTGTCCGTCTGGGTTATGTGGTGGATTTTATCTATCTGCATTATCAACAATTTGACTGGCCGGTGTTTAATGTCGCGGATATGGCCATCACCGGTGGCGCCCTGTTGATGGTCTGGTCTGCCTGGCAGGGACGCGATGACAAATCCACAGCCGCGCAGATCCGGAAAAAACCATGAAAATCATACTGGCCAATCCACGTGGTTTCTGTGCCGGTGTTGACCGCGCCATCGACATCGTTGATCGTGCCCTGGAGTTGTTTGGCACCCCGATTTATGTCCGTCATGAAGTGGTCCACAATCGCTTTGTGGTCGATCGCCTGCGTCAAAATGGCGCTGTTTTTGTCAAGGAACTGGATGAAGTTCCGGATCTGCAAACGGTGATATTTTCTGCTCACGGCGTTGCCAGGACGGTACGTGAGACTGCGGAGCAACGGGGTTTACACGTTTTCGATGCCACCTGTCCGCTGGTCACCAAGGTACATATGGAAGTCGTTCGTTACCGTCAGCGGGACATTGAATGTGTATTGATTGGACACGCCGGACACCCGGAAGTTGAAGGCACACTGGGACAGGTCACTGAAGGCATTTATCTGGTGGAAACACTGGCAGACGTAGATCAATTATCGGTACAAAATTCTCAACATATTGCCTATGTCACCCAAACGACGCTTTCGGTGGATGACACCAGGAAGATTATTGCGGCCTTACGACAACGGTTCCCGAACATCGAAGGTCCGCGACAGGACGACATTTGCTATGCCACCCAGAATCGACAGGACGCCGTACGGCAACTGGTACAGCAGTGCAATCTGGTGCTGGTCGTTGGTTCACCAAACAGCTCCAATTCCAATCGATTATGCGAGATTGGCCAGCAGCTGGGGATTCCTTCCTACCTGATTGATAATGCCGGACAGATTGAAGCTCACTGGCTCAGCCCGCAGATGACCATCGGTGTGACTGCCGGGGCCTCCGCGCCGGAAATTCTGGTCCAGGAAGTCATTCAGAAGTTACAGGATTGGGGCGCCGACGAACTCATCGAAATCAACGGTGCCAGTGAATCAGTCACTTTCTCGCTACCACATGAATTACGTCCTCACTGAATTTCTCAACATCCAGCCACATCAAGGTCGCTGCAGCCACACCAACAGGCATCATGATCAGGTTGATTCCGGGTATGGTGATGCCGATCAGCATACCAAAACCAAAACCCAGACCCAAAGCTCGATGCTGTGGGAGCCAGCCCCGAACCTGTCGAAAATCGTGGTCATGATTGGCCATGGGATAATCCAGATATTCCAGCGCCATGATCCAGACCCCGATAGCCACCCATAGAAAGGGAGCCAAAATGTTGATTCCAGGGATTACAAACAATAGCAGGACAGGCACGGATATGAGTATAAAATAACGAAGCTTTCGTAGCTCATTGATCAGCATAGGAATTATTATTCGTGCAAACTCTTGCCAATTCTGTGTTAGCGGTGATTGCCCCGTCTGCCGGCGTTCGATCACTTCAGACAATAAGCCGTTGAAGGGAGAGCCCAAAAAATTCGCCAGCGTATTAAAACTGAAGAAAACCAGAATAATCCCCATCATGCCGAATAACAGCCACAACAGATCACGCAACCAGACCAGCCAGCTGCTGGTACCCGCAGGCAAGATCCAGTCCATGAATTGCTGAAAATAATGCATACCGGAAGCAAATAATAGCGCGAATACCAAGGTATTAATCAGCAATGGCAGGATCACAAAACGGCGCAAACCGGGTTGTGTAACTAGACGCAAACCGGAAAATATATACCCCACACCTGCTTTGAACTGCTGGATTGACTGTAATTTCATGGCATAATAAAAAGCGGATGCTGTATTGTCGGACGAGGAATGATGGTACGCTTGTGTTAGTTTTTGCCTGTACACAACGGCTCTTGAAAACGGATAATCAAGGAACTGATTTTACCGCAAAGAAACTGAAATAATGCGTCTTAAAAAAATCATCATCTCGGGTTTTAAATCGTTTGTCGATCATACGACCATAACCTTTCCCGCCAATGTGGTTGGTATTGTCGGTCCGAACGGTTGTGGCAAATCCAATGTCATCGATGCAATCCGCTGGGTCATGGGCGAATCCTCGGCCAAAACCTTGCGTGGCGAAAGCATGACCGATGTGATTTTTAACGGTTCCGCAGCGCGCAAACCGGTCGGCCGGGCCTCCGTGGAGCTGGTCTTTGATAACGGCCGTGGTCGTGCTCCCGGACTGTATGCCCAATATGCCGAAATCTCGGTAAAACGCAGCTTGTCTCGTGATGGCCAGGCCGATTATATCCTCAATCACAACAAGGTCCGTCGTCGTGACATCACCGACCTGTTTCTGGGTACAGGACTGGGGCCTCGTTCCTACTCTATTATCGAACAAGGCATGGTCAGTCGTATCGTGGAGGCGAGACCGGAAGATTTGCGCAGTCTGGTTGAGGAGGCTGCCGGGATCTCCCGTTACAAGGAGCGGCGCCGTGAGACTGAAAATCGCATCCGCCACACCCGTGAGAATCTACAACGGGTGGAAGACATCCGCCATGAACTGGAGAGTCATTTACGCAAACTCAAGCGTCAGGCCAGTGCAGCCCGCCAATATAAAAAACACAAGGAGCAACAACGTCAGCTTCGTGGTCAGCTGCTAGCCCTGCAATGGCAGTCCCAGCATCAGAAAATCAAGCTTCAGGAACAGACACTCGGCCAACTCGAGACTGCCCTGCAGGAAGCCGTCGCCGGACAACGCACCTCAGAAGCTCACATTGAAGCTGTTCGGGCCGATGAATTCAAGGCCCAAGAATGGTTTAACCTGGAGCAAAAATCTTTTTATACCGCGGGCGAAGAAATCGCCAAGCTGGAGCAACAACTCCAGTACTATCGTCAGACCCGTCAACAACAGCAACAACGGCTACAAGACAACAAGCAACGACAGCAAGCATTGCAGCAGCAGCAAGAAGATGAAAAAAATCGACTAAACGTACTCCAGCAACGATGGACTGAAAACAGCCCGGCCATCAGCAAGTTAACACAGCAGGTGGAAGAGGCGACACGTCAACGTGATGAGAAGGAGGCTGCTCAGATCCAGTGGCAGGAACAATGGCAACAGTTTTCCCGTGAAGCCGCCATACCGGCACAACAACGTGAACGTCACAAAAGCCGGATACAGGCCCTGCAGCGACAATTACAACGCAGCAGTCAACGTCTCCAACGTTTGCAGACTGAACGGGCAGCGCTACTTGCTGAAATTGAAAAGACCGATGCCACCGGTCAGCAGCAGCTTTTGACAGATAAAATTGATGACTGCAAGACACTGGAGACAACCCTGGAGTCAATCGAAGCCACCCTGCGGGAACTGCGCATCGAGATACGAAAACAACAAGATCAAAAAGACAAAATCCGGAATCAACTGCAGGACGCCAAAGGGCGATTGCTGACCCTGCAGGAATTACAAGCTGCAGCACGTGGAGACAAAAATCAAAACCTGCAACAATGGCTGCAAAGTGGTGGATTTTCCAATGCCAGCAGACTGTCTGACCATGTTTCTGTTCAACATGGCTGGGAACAGGCGGCTGACCAGGTGCTTGGTGAACGACTCCGAGCCATTGTTGTCGAAACCCTGGATGCGCTACGCGATACCGACTGGAAGTCAGCAAAATCTACGGTTACCTTTATCGAGGCTGGAACCGAACTCTCCCCAACCACGGATGATCGTACCCTGTGTGCTGTGGTATCTTCCGGGAAAACAGGGCTGGAATCACTACTCCATGGCATACAACGAGCAGACAATCTTTCACAAGCCCTGGAATTACGCCAGAGTTTACAGTCTGGACAAAGCCTTGTCACCCCGGAGGGAATCTGGCTAGGTCGAAACTGGGTGCGCTTCCCTGCCACCACCCACGGTGCCGGCAGCGGGATCCTGACCCGGGAAGCAACCATAAAACAGCTGGATCAGGAGGCCAGGAAACTCGAACTCGAACTGTCTGCAGTCGAACAGCGACTCACTGACCACCGCGGTGTTCTGACCGAACAGGAAAAACGTCTTATCACACAGCGACAACACTTGCGGCAAGAAACCGAGACACGAAATCGCTTGCAAAGTACCTGCAGCCGTCTGCAGGCGCATGTACACCAACTCGGGCAGCGACAGTTACAAATCGATCAGGAACTGTCTGAAATTGAGAGCCAATCGAGTAAAGACCAGACCGACCTGGGGCTGGCCGAGGCCGATTTGCAGGATTCCGAATCTTCGGCCAGAAGCCTGCAACAACAACAACTGTCTCTGATTCAGCAACGTGATGCCTTGAGCACTGAAGTCAGTCGGGCTCGCCAGTATCTGGCTGAATCAATCAATCAACAGCACCAGGCTGAATTGCAACACCAGCAGACCAGGTCGAGTCTGGAGACAACAACGGCAACCCTGCAAAGACTACAGACGCAACGGGAGCAGCTTCAAACCCAACAACAGGAAACACAACAGGAATTTGACCAGCTGGAACAACCCATCGCACAAATAACCGCACAGATTGCTGAAAAATTACAGGTCCGGCTAGGCATCGAAGAACGCTTGCAAAAAAGCCGGCAACAGACCTCCACCATTACCGATCAACTACATCATTTAAGTCTGGAACGGAGTCGTCATATCGAAGCGGTGGAAAAAAGACGCCAGACACTCGATGATCATCGACTACAGCTCAAAGAACAGATGGTGCGTAGCGAAACCCTGGTTGATCAACTCCGTGACCTGCATCAGGATTTGCAAGAGGTGCTGGATCAGCTGCCAGATGATCTCATCGAATCCTGTTGTCAGCAGCAACTGGATCAAGTGACATCAAAAATGGAGCGTCTCGGTCAGGTAAATTTGGTGGCAATTGAAGAATTCGAGGAAGAAACCAAACGCAAGGAATATTATGACAGTCAGTCTGATGACTTAAACCAGGCACTGGATATGCTGACCGCAGTCATACGCAATATCGACAAAGACACACGCCAACGATTCAAGGAAACCTTTGAAGCACTCGACCAGCAGTATCAGCTTTATTTCCCGACATTGTTTGGGGCCGGCAACGCGCATCTTGACTTATCTGATGAGGATTTATTGACTGCCGGTGTCCGTGTCCTGGCCAGCCCCCCGGGCACACGCCACAGCCCTATTCCACTGCTTTCCGGCGGCGAGAACCCTCTTGCCTCTTTGGCCTTTGTTTTTGCCTTTTTTTCCTGTTCCCCTTCCCCTCT
>CAZTLH010000116.1:0-8041 GCA_964614335.1 uncultured Gammaproteobacteria bacterium | reverse complement strand
GTAGCCGTTTTTTGATCCCTTGTAGCATCTTTTTCTATTTTAAAGGTACGTCATGATCACTATTGAACATCAGGATCAACAACTTCGGGCAACCGTTTTCGGTGAGTTAACCCTGGAGGATTTCGGTCGTTTTGAACAGGCAATCAGTCGTGAGCTCGATCAGCAGGCAGGAATCAATCTATTGCTGGATTTGAGTGCCATGAGCAGTTTCACAGTCGATGTAGTCTGGGAAGAGGTTCAGTTCAATCATCAGCACATTGGTGATTACCGAAAAATCGCCATTGTCACCGCCGACCAATGGTTGGCCTGGACCAGTTGGCTGGCCGGTGTTTTTATCCAGGCTGATGTGCAGCAATTCCCGGATACAGCCAGCGCCAAACTCTGGTTGCAGGAGTAGTCACCCATTCTTGTCAGCTACCAGCAAGCTCTGCTCGAACGCAAATTGCAGCCTGATCCGGCACAGCTACGTGTTGTCGAAGCCTTCAGCGCCTTGACCAGACAGCTACAAACAGATAACACCCGCCAGATAAAACGCTGGTTTCAGCGCACTACCCCACAGGCCACGGTCAAGGGTTGTTATATCTGGGGCGAGGTAGGTCGCGGCAAAACCTGGTTGATGAATTTATTTTTTCAACACCTGCCTGTAAGGGCCAAGGCACGTCTGCACTTCTATCATTTCATGGCAGAAATTCACGATAATCTGCGCCAATTACGTGGCCATGCCCAGCCGCTGGAAAAAGTTGCCGATCAATTTGCTACACGTGCCAAAGTCTGGTGTCTGGATGAATTTGTGGTCGACGACATAGCCGATGCGATGTTGATGAAAGGTCTGTTGCGTGCCCTCTTTGCTCGCTCGGTGACCTTGATCACCACCTCTAATCTGGCCCCGGATATCTTGTACAAAAATGGCTTGCAATATGAACAGTTTGTACCGACCATTGATTTAATCAAACAACATATGCAGATCCTGGAATTGTCTGGTGAGACAGATTTCAGGCAAGGCCATGTCGATCACGATCATTGCTTTTATACCCCCTCGGGAGCTGCTGCAGATCAACAGTTGCAAGCTTGTTTCAGCGAATGGGTTCCCACGCAAATCCTGACAGGCGGAAAAATCGAGATTCTGGGCCGTCCCATTCATTACCGGCTTTGTGGTCCCGGCATCATCTGGTTTGAATTCAATAAACTATGCTGCAGTCCACGCAGTAATCCGGATTACATTCAGTTGGCACGGGATTACCATACGGTGCTGATTTCCGATATTCCAGCCATGACTGAACAACAAAACGATGAAGCACGACGATTCATCGAATTGATCGATGAATTTTACGACCGTAAAATCCGTCTGTTTATGAGCACAGCGGTCCCATTCCAGAGTCTTTACAGCGGGCAACGTCTGGATTTTACATTTCATCGCACAATCAGTCGACTGCAGGAAATGCAAAGCACCGAATATCTGCATCAATTCAGGGAGGCTGTCCAAAAACAGGATATATTCCGAGGGAAAGTGGGTGAGGCAGTATCTCGTGATTTGAGGTGAATACGGATTGTATTCAACGACGTAGGGAAGAATCTCACCAAAGCCAGCTATTGTGCAGTAGGCACTCTGTCCCGGACAGCTCTCAGGCATTACGTGTGGTCAATACCTGCAAAATACCCCTGAAAATGAAGCACCTGAGAATGAGAAAAATATACAGGCAAAGAAAATACAGGTGTGTCTTCAAGTCCGGTTCAGACCTGCCAAATTGATGCCCTGGTGACGATTTCGCCACAAACTTCCATCAGTCGCTACCCTCACGGGATCACAAGAAATTCCCTGTGACACTGCTAACGAATCAGATCCACACCAGATTTTGTTCCGAGCAACAGCACAGAGGCCGGGCGCTGGGCAAATATTCCAACGGTGACCACACCGGTAAGCTGATTGATTTCACTCTCCAGAGCTGCGGGTTCAAGAATCGAAAGCCCTTTAACATCGAGAATGATATTGCCATTGTCGGTAACAAAGTCGCGTCGCAATACCGGTTGGCCACCCAGACCGGCCAACCTGCGCGCTACCAGGCTCTGGGCCATTGGAATCACCTCGACAGGCAATGGAAATTGCCCCAAAACATCGACCAACTTGCCCCGGTCCGCGATACAAATAAATTTGTCGCTGGCTGCCGCCACAATTTTCTCTCTGGTCAGTGCTCCACCCCCACCCTTGATCAGATGAAGATGCCTGGTCGCCTCATCGGCACCATCAACGTATACCGGTAAATCCCCTGTTTCGTTGAGATTCAGTACCACAATACCCAGGCCACGCAAACGTTCCGCAGAAACCTCAGAACTCGCCACAGCACCATCGATCTTGCCCTTGACCCGGCCAAGCACATCGATAAAGTGGTTCGCTGTAGAGCCAGTACCGACACCGACAACATCCCCGTTATTGATATAATCCAGCGCCGCCTCAGCTGCAGCTTTCTTCATTTCATCGACTGTCATTGTTGTATACTCCTGTTGCCGCCAATTGGCCGCAATAATCCTTGACGAGGAACCATTCTACCCCGTCTCCAGAAACAACCCAAGCACAAGTCCATGCCGAAAAATTATCTGCAATGCATCCTCACGGCCCGCGTCTACGATGTCGCCATAGAAACCCCCCTGGATGTGGCTACCAGCCTTACCCGCCGCCTGCAAAATACCTTGTGGCTGAAACGCGAAGATAAACAACCCGTTTTCTCTTTCAAAAACCGGGGTGCCTACAACAAGATGGCACAACTACCTGACACCGTACTCCAACAGGGCGTCATTGCGGCATCAGCCGGAAATCATGCTCAGGGCGTTGCTTTGGCCGCGACACATCTGGGATGTTCGGCGACCATTGTAATGCCCGCCACCACACCGGACATCAAAGTCAATGCGGTACGCAATCTGGGAGCCAGGGTAGTCTTGATCGGCACAACCTATGACGAAGCATCGGCGCATGCCAAACAACTGACTGAACAGGAACACTTGTGTTATATCCATCCCTATGATGACCCGGATGTCATCGCCGGTCAGGGGACGGTCGGTATGGAGCTACTCAAGCAGCATCCCGGGCCAATACACGCCGTGTTTGTCCCCGTCGGTGGTGGTGGTCTAATCGCCGGTATTGCTACCTATATCAAGCAGGTGAGACCCGAGGTATTGGTGGTCGGTGTGGAGCCGGAAAATGCCGCCTCCATGACCCGCTCACTGGAAAGAAAGCGTCGAATTACCTTAAGTGAAGTCGGCATCTTTGCCGATGGTGTCGCCGTCAGGAAAGTTGGCAAGGAGACCTTTCGTCTGGCCCGCAAATTTGTTGATACCATGATTACTGTCAGCAATGATGAAATCTGTGCCGCCATCAAAGATGCCTTCGAAGATACCCGCACCATCCTTGAACCAGCAGGTGCCCTGTCGATTGCCGGTGTCAAGAAATACGTCGCCGAACAACAGATAATAAATCAACATCTGGTCGCTGTAACATCAGGTGCGAATATGAATTTCGACCGTCTGCGGCACATTTCGGAACGAACCGAAACCGGCGAACGCCGTGAAGCGATATTGGCAGTCACCATCCCGGAAAGACCGGGAAGTTTTCGTCGCTTCTGTGCTCTGATTGGAAAACACAATATCAGCGAATTCAATTATCGTTACTCAGACAGCAAAATCGCCCATGTTTACGCTGGCATACAGGTCAGAACTGATGCCGAAATTGAGAAACTCAAAAACCGCCTGACCAGCAAAGGCTATGCCTTGATTGACCTGACCGACAACGAGACAGCAAAATTGCATATCCGTCATCTTGTTGGTGGGCATGCTCCGGCAGTCGAAAATGAGCAGATCGTCCGTTTTCAGCTACCGGAAAAACCCGGAGCCCTGTTACATCTGCTATCCCGTATGGGAAAGTCCTGGAATATATCGCTCTTCCACTATCGCAATCACGGCACCGATTTTGGTCGCGTACTGGCAGGCATTCAGGTCCCACCAGAAGACCATATCGCCTTCAAGGATTTTCTCGAAAATATGGGTTATTCCTATCATGATGAAACTGAAAATCCGGTATGTAAACTCTTTTTAGGATAATGTACGATACCTCACGATTATGAATAAACAAAAAAACCAGTTTGTTTGTCTTTACAATGTGCCCGGTGAAGGGCTCGTTGCCGAAGTCAAAATCGGCGAAGAAACCTTGCTGTTCAGTCGTCAGGGATTACAGCACCGTTTACTCGATGGCAGACTGACCGGTGCTGACACCAGCGCCGAAGAACAGGCGCTCGAACACATGAACGCACTGGGTGAGCCACGTCTCAGCCAGGTCTAGGAGGCTGTCCGAGAACAGAGAGCCTACTGCGGAAAAGCGGTCTTTGGTCCATTTTTCCGCTCATTTTCGTTAAATAGAACGACTATTCCATCCTTAGGTTCGTAAACGGCACATCCCTGTGCCACTCCTCGCCTCAAATGATCAAAAAAATGACCTCACCCACTTTCCCTCGTTACACCGCCATGGAGGACGGAAGTGACGGTTTTGCAGGAGCAGCAAACCGGTCGTCCCCTGTTCTCGGACAGCCTCCCAGGACGCAAATTCACCGCATCACCAGGCTACAGGATATAGAAGTCGATTATCGGGATGATCATCCCCCCCAACGCCCTCCCCGGACAGGTCATTTACATCTGTGGGCAGTTGACCTGGACCAGACCCACCACACCGCCACCAGGTATCAGCAATATCAATGGCTGAGCCCACGGGAACAAAAACGTCTCGAACGCTACCACGAAGGAGATACCCGCAACCGGCATGCGGCTGCGATACTCGCCTTGCGGATCATTCTCGGTGATTATCACAATTGTCCCCCTGATATTTTTGATTATCAATTCGGCAGCCTCGGCAAACCCGCAGCTGCCAGGGACTTTGAAAATAATCGCATTTTTTTTAATAGCACCGATTGTCGGAACATGGCACTCATCGCTGTCGCCAGCGGTATTGAGTTGGGGATAGATCTGGAGTTTCTAGACCGACGTCTACACAGTTCGCATCTTGTAGAACGTATTTGTGGCAATATTGAAAACACCCAGCCCCCAGGACATACACCATCGGAAAAACAGGTATTGCAATGCTGGACACGAAAAGAAGCCTGGGGCAAGGCACTGGGTATCGGTATTCGTTATCCGCTGGCTTCAATACCCGTTTGTATGGGTCTATCCTGGTGTAACTGTCGTATTTTCAGTACCAGCGGTGTCTGGCAAATGATGACACTGCAACCAGAACAACCCTGGTTAGCGACTGTAGTTGCAGCTGGAGCCATTGACCAGATTCAGTATCGAACCTGGAAATGCCCAGGAGGCTATCCAGTCAAACCTAATACCAGGATCTCCCGCTAACACTGGATTTCATGGAGGGGACACCTGACCGAATACCTGCTGTCACTTCTCAAACTTTTCATGCCTGAAGTCGTGTATATACGATTGCACCTGTAATTCTACATTTGCGCTGAAAGCACCATAAAATCTGCCCATCGTACGCGCTTATCGAGAAGCACTATGATAGGATCAAATCCTGTTCCTCTCTTCACCTAGGAGCCTGTCCGAGAACAGAGACCCTACTACGGAAAAGCGGGCTTTGGCCCGATTCTCCCTTGATTTTCGTTAAATAGAACAACTATTCGCCTCAAATCATGGCAAAATCGACCTCAAATCCGCTTTCCCTCGCTACGACTCCTGTTCTCAGACAGGCTCCTAGTATGAAAACTGACACTTCACCAAACCGACCATGAAAGACCTTTATCTTCGTCCACGCCAATCATGGTTACAGCGTCTGCTCAAGAATCGCCGGCGCAAGGCAATTCGCAACAGAGCTTCTGCACAAACACTGCGGATCAAAAAACCTGAAACCACACCACGACGTACACCAATACACCGTTCTCCACAACCTATTCGGATTGCCTTATTGCTGCTATTACCGTTGCTGTCCACTGCATTGTTATGGCCGGCCAACCCAGATCCTCAAGGTTATGCCGCAAAATTAACACCTGGCCTTGATGACGCTACGCTGCATACTGCGATTAGCCCGTTATTTTCCCGTCAACATTATCCGCTCTCGTTACCGCTAACCACCGACTATGGACCGACCAATGCACATATTTATTACAACTTCGACCCGGTTCTGCAATCACGCATCGATCAGTTGTTAACACGGTACAAACCGGACTATGCGGGTGTAGTCGCGATGGATGCGGTTTCTGGTCGTATTCTGGCCGTGGCCAGCTATCAGCGAAGTGATCAAACGGATGATAACCTGGCTCTGAAATCTGGTTACCCGGCGGCTTCGATGTTCAAGATTATTACTGCATCAGCTGCTATCGAAGCCGGTCAGGCCAACGCCAATACAGCCGTTGCCTATAACGGCCGCAGCACCACACTATACCGCAAACAGGTCTTGCGTCATCGCACTAACCGCTGGACACGACACCTGACGCTGAAAAAGGCATTCTCCGAATCGGTCAATACCGTATTTGCCCGCCTGGGTCTTTCTGTGGGTGCTGAAAAACTGCAAAATATGGCCTTTCGTTTTGGCTTTGATAAAACACTGGCGGGCGATTTTGTCCTGCCGCAAAGCCACATCAAGGCTGACATCAACACCGATTGGTCTGTTGCAGAACTGGCTTCCGGCTTCAATCGGGAAACCCGTATCAGCCCTTTGCATGCTGCTCAAATCTCGGCCACGATTGCCAATGGCGGCATGGCGATGACTCCTCAAGTGATCAATACCATCACCAGTGCCAGTGGCACATTACTGTATGCAGCTGAACCCCGGGAAATTCAGCAGGTCATTTCAGCAAAAACTGCCAGGGAACTACGCAAGATGATGCAAGAGACCATTCGTCGTGGCACTGCACGCCGTACGTTCAGGCGCTTTAGGAGAAAAACACCAAAAAACCTCGAAGTCGGTGGTAAAACCGGCTCGTTGATGGGCTTCGATCCAAAGGGGAGTACTGACTGGTTTACCGGCTATGGTATCCTTGGACAGGATCGTATTGCCGTAGCCGCGGTCACGGTAAACAAGGAAAAATGGACGGTTAAATCTTCCTATCTGGTGCGTCAATTGCTGCAGGCTCATTTTTCCAAAAAAAGAAAATCTGCAGCCAAAAAAACCATTATTGCGTCAGAAGCGGCCCAGGTTCTTCCGCTACGTCACCGCAATGCCGGTTGAGATCTTTGATACAGGGAAAACAACACCTCACCTTGAAGTTGCTGGCGTCGCAACGCCCAGGTCTCGGGCACGACAAGGGGTTGATCGCGTGACGACTGCTCGATATAAATCCATGCCAGGTCGGCCAATACAGACGAGGACTCCAGCTTGATAATGATCGCTGCCAATTGTCTTGAGGCAAACGGGGGGTCGAGAAATACGACATCAAACTGATCTCTACAGACTTCAAGCCAATGCAAGGCTGCACAGTTGATTATGGTAATCCGCTGACAATCCAACTGCTGACAAATTTGCTGTAATTGTCTGGCCGTTGGTGGGTTCTTTTCCACCATCACAGCACTGGACGCACCACGGGACACCGCTTCAAAACCCAGAGCACCACTACCGGCAAAAAGATCCAAACAGCGAACGCCTTCCACACAGGGTTGGAGCCAGTTGAACAGTGTTTCACGTATCCGGTTTGATGTTGGACGCAAACCAGGCTGTGTAGCAAAACGTATATTTCTACCACGCCAGCAGCCTGCAATAATCCGGACATGATTTTGATGCTTGTTGTTGGCAGGTGGCATTCACTTCGATCTCAAAATGAAAATTGAAAGCAGGTCTGCAAACTGGTCTATCTAGCTGTCTACAGGCAGCGTAAAATGCAGGTCTTTGAATATCCATCATAGCATTGCTGTCGCAGTATTGAATACTGCCTTTAATGTGAAGCCGAAGCTGCCGTTATCCAGACAATCGCTGTCTGTTTTCCCGCATGATGGCCTGGAGGCTGCCCGAGAACAGGAGTCGTAGCGAGGGAAAGTGGATTTGAGGCCATTTTTTCGATCA
>CAZTLH010000115.1:0-8048 GCA_964614335.1 uncultured Gammaproteobacteria bacterium | reverse complement strand
CCGCAATGTCGCGACGCAATTATGTGCTCGGACGTATGCGGGATATTGGAAAAATTGATCAGCCAACGTACGAACAGGCGATATCAACAAATCTGAGTGCCAGTCGTCATGCCCTGAAAACCGCGCTCAAGGCCCCCTATGTTGCTGAAATGGTGCGTCAGGAGATGTTTGATCGTTTCGGTGAGGAGGCATATACCGCAGGTTATCGAGTCATCACTACGGTACGTGCAAGGCTGCAGCGTAAAGCGGACAAAGCGTTGCGTAAAGGCTTGTTGGCCTATGACAAACGGCATGGTTATCGAGGTGTGGTGGCCAGACACCCGGAATCGCTGCCTAAAACAAATGAAAGTCCCATGGATCCTGCAGTTGTTGATGAAATCAACAAATTATTGCATACCATACCTTTTAGTGGCGATATCGAACCGGCGTTGGTGCTCGGGGTAAAAGATAAATCGATCCAAGTTTATACCCGCAGCGGCAAGCAGCTGCGATTGGGTTGGTCTGCACTGGCCTGGGCCAGACCTTATATCAGTGCCCGGAGGCGGGGAAAAAGGCCGACTAAAGCCGCACAGATTGTTACTACCGGCGACGTCATTTATATCCAGCCGGGTAACAAGATTCCTTTTGTTTTGAGTCAAATACCGATAGTTTCAGGCTCGCTGATTTCCATGAATCCAAAGAACGGCAAGATTATGGCACTGGTAGGCGGCTTTGATTACTATCTCAATAAATTTAATCACAGTGTTCAGGCAAAACGGCAACCGGGTTCAAATATCAAGCCGTTTATTTATCTGTCGGCATTGGTCAAGGGTTTTACACCGGTTAGCCTGGTATCAGGTGCGCCGATCGTACTCAAAGACGACACACTCGGCAATGTCTGGCGCCCCGAGAACTACAGCGGCAAGTTCTTCGGCCCCATGCGCTTACGGGAGGGATTGAAACGCTCCATGAATCTGGTTTCGGTGCGGTTGTTGCGGAGTATCGGTATTGATTATGCAATCCGGTTTTTACAGCGATTTGGATTCAAGGCCGATGAATTGCCACATGGCCTGTCGTTGGCATTGGGTACCCTGGAAATTACCCCGTTGGATCTGATTAATAAATTTGCCATGTTGGCCAATGGCGGTTACCGGGTGCGTTCCATGATTATCGAGCGAATCGAGGATGGCAGTGGGCGGGTTCTGGAACAAACACGACCGTTACAGGCCTGTCGTGACTGTCTGATGCCAGTGGTCAAAACCCCACCGGCAAGGACGAATGAAACGACTGCTACAGGCGTATTACCACAGGCGGCACGAATCGTCCGTCCGGAATATATTTTTCAGATTACCGATATGATGCGTGAAGTCATACGTAGCGGAACAGGCCGGAGAGCACGTGTTCTCGGCCGCCATGATCTGGCCGGTAAAACAGGCACCACGAATAATTACCGGGATGCCTGGTTTTCCGGATTCAACGCCGATGTGGTAACGTCCGTATGGGTTGGTTTCGATCAACCTGCCGATTTGGGTAGCCGGGAAGCCGGATCCAGGGCAGCTTTACCGATCTGGATTGACTATATGAAAACCGCACTGCAGGGAGTCCCTGAAAAACCCTTACTGATGCCGGATACAATCGTGCCGGTATTGGTCGACAGGAAAACCGGGCATAGTGTGGCGGTTGGGAGCCCACAGAGCTATACGGATTATTTTATCGCCGGAAACCAGCCGCAGGCAAAAGTGGATGTAAAACGGTCGAATAATCAGACGGTAACTTCACCTGGTGCGACCAAAAACCTGTTTTAATACAAATTGGATGTGGGTGATTCAACCACAGGAGAGAACCATGGAAACCAGTAAAAAAAGCTTTTCACGAGATTTACAGGTAAAACGGATGTTCAGTCAACTGGAACATACCATTCTGGAAATGAACAAGGAGAGGGTTCGTGACGAACTGGGTGCGATTGACAATGACGATTTTGAAGCCATCGCGCTCACCGTGGCCAGAATACGGACACTTTATCTGCAACAGGTCATCAGGCTGAAGGATTTTACTACTGCCGAGTCGTTGACAAACATCGACGAAATGTCTGAATTACTGGTCAGTCTTCGGCGTATTCGCAATGGCTATGAAGAAGCGGTAGCTGGTTTTGTGGCCATGCAGCACGCGGTTGAGCGTGACTACATCACCATTGAGTCGTCGGAGCACGCAGCCGGAAATACAGCACCAATTGACAAGCCGGAGTGAGTCGGTATGTTAGCTCAGGACGCCAGTTGCTGTTGTTGACCTGGTGTTAAACAGTCCGGTATCTGTGATGGGCCTGCGGCAAATGCCTGCTGCTGAGCATCAAAAATTGCCTGCCAGTAGGCTGTTGCACCAGCCATCTTGTCTGTTCGCATAGATTGTAGCCAGTACTGTAGCTGTTTGTCTTCGAGCCCTGCCCTTTCCCAGTATTCGAGAAATTTTAATAACAGATCAGCATTTCGTTCAGTGCACCAAGGTCGGCTTTTGGCCGATTCGCGCTGATTGATGGCATGGGCCAGATTGTAGAGGTGGGTCTTGTAGTCCAGATCAAGGCCGTAATGGTCCTGCAGAATTTCGTCGGTAATCGATTCTGACCATTTTCTGTGAAAACGACAGATCCCGGTGTTATCACTGAATAGCTCATACACCATGCGCTCAACATTGCGTTTTCCCAGTTGATCGGGGGGCAAGAATTCATCACCATAATAGACATAGTATTTTCCCATAATCGGCATGGGACTGAACATGCCGGGGACCCAATACTGATTCGGTACCATGTGGCCGTGTTCACCATGACGGAGGAAAACCGCCCGGTCGGAAGGGCGTCCGGTATAGTGTTCGTCCAGGTATGCCGCCGCGGCCCGGATTCCCTGGCGAAAGATAGCAGCCCTGGGGTCTGTCAAAATCACATCGATCATGGTCATGGCATAGCGGGCATTACGCATACTGTCATCAACCACGTGATGTTGTGCGGGATCGGCGGTGAAACCGAAACGAAAGTCACTGGCCGGCGGAAAACCAAAGTCCTGTGGTGTAATCATACCATCAGCAATGATTTCCATGATCCAGGCAATGGTGCCACCCAACTGGATACCGTCAAAACCCATGGCGTCGGCATGATCATTCAAAAGCTCGGCTGCCCGCTGGTCAAAGACACCTAGCTGTGGGCCAAGCGCATGATAGGGCTCATAATCTTTTTTGTATTTACCATTCAGTTTTTTACAAGCCACGGCACAGGGTTCACCACAGTGCTGGAAATTTTTGCTGGAAATGGTCTCTTCATTGAACTGTTTCAGATAATGCTCGAGAATGAAGATTTTATGTAGTTGATAACGCTGTTGGTTATTGGCATAAATGCTGCTGTAATTATAGGTCAGCATTTTGTCGGCCATTTGCAGATTGTTCATACCGAAGGTCCCACCGGTCTTGAACTTGGGGTGGTAACGATATTTTTCGGTCAATGCCAGATCTGCCTTGGAAGCCGGCTGGCCAAAATGTTGCTGGAAGTAGGCATTCATTTTGCGGGTATCCAGCGCCTGGGGATCCTTGCAATTGCCACCAAAGATGCAGGCTGCGATATTATGGTTTTGCAGCAGACGGCTACCCAGTCCACCACGACCGCACCAGTCTACTACCCCGGTAAATTTGCCTTTGTGCAATGTACTGGAAGCAATCCCGCCCTCATTGGTGACGGCGGCAGCGGGCCCGACACTGAGTATACGCATTTTTTTGAGATCATAGTCCTGGCTATAACGATCGAATACTGCCTGTTGTAAAGCATAAAAACCGATCAGATCCGGGCCACCCTCCGGGTCTGGATAACCCGGCCACAAAGCCTCACAATCGATATTCTCCAGCCGCAGCTCGAGCTGATCGTTGCGATAGTTGAGTATCAGGACACTGGGTTGCTGGCATCGACCCTGTAACTGGACATAGTTGACCCCCAGACCATGGAAACTGTAGGCAGCACCACCCAGGCTGGAAATGAAAAAGCCGTCCCATTGCGGGCTGTAGGAGCAAAATACCATACGTCGGGTGCCGGGTATCGGGCTGCCGGCCAACAGGCCTTCTCCAAAGGTAAAACATTCCGGATCGGCATTATAGCGAGCCCAGCCAAAATCGACCGGGCCGAGAATTTCGGTGTCTTCTGCCAGCGGCTTAACAAGCCAATGGCCGGTAGCGAGATTCAGTTTCAGTTCACGTTGTTGCATCATGTACTATTCAGAAATTACAGCAATTATACGGGTTGGAGTGGTTGAAAGACCAACGGACCGGGGAAGGTACGACCTTTGTCGGGCCCAGTCAAGAATTACTGAGTATTTTTATCAGGAAAAGCGGTGTGACAATAAAAAAGGGAGGCCGTAATCTGGCCTCCCTTGTTACTGCAACTGCAAGCTTGCGGTCGTTCAATACACCACAAAAGGCGTGAACATGCCGGCGCCAAAATGTCCAGGCTTGTTGCAGACGATCAGATATTTACCTGGTTTCAGGTCGAAGGTGACGGCCTTGTAGGTGCCAGCCTCCATGCCATGGGTTTCGCCGATAATATTCATCGAACCTTCTTCGACCCGGCCTTTAGCGGTGTCAGCCGTATAACCGAAATTCATAAAATTCTTGACTTTGGAAACCAGCAGTTCATGCACCATGCCGTCAGAATCATTAGTGACCTGAAAAGTGACTTTACCGGCGGAGGCGGTGGTTTGGCTCAGACTAAAGCCCATGGCACTGCCACGATCCCACATGCTGGCGAGGATGGTGGAGTCTGCCTGTGCTGAGGGCGCACCCATCAGCATGGCGGCACCGGATGCACAAACGACAGATGCGACTAGTTTCTTCAGTTTCATGATAGTAATCCCCATGTATAGTGTAATAAGCAGCCCTGTTTCAGGACCATCTTTAAGGTGTGGCAAAACAGCTTAAAAAACATTGGCAGCTGTATTGACGACAAAAGGGAGTGTAGATGTGATCATATTCCAGCGTCAACAAGGAGCGGGAAGAGTTTGTCCTGGTCTTGATCCAGGGCAAGGAATTCAGGAGGTTATTGTATTTTTACTGACAATTGCGCGGAGTCGGCGTTATTGGCAGACCAGTAGTTCCCGGTTTAAATTAGTTGTCTGATTTCGAACCAGTTGGTGATTTTGGGTGTCGAGCAAGAATACACCAGCGAAGCCTTGCTTAGCGGAAGCCAGGAGTCTGTTCGAGAACAGGAGCCGACTGTGAAAATGTAGACTTTGGCCAGATTACCCCTACGTCGTTAAATACAACGAGTATTCCATCCTTAGGTTCGTCAACGGCACATCCCTGTGCCACAACTCGCCTCAAATCATGAGATGTTACCTCCACCGCTTTCCCTCGTTACGACCGCCATGGATGGCGGAAGTGCCGGCTTTGCAGGAGCAACAAACCGGTCGCCTACTATTCTCTGACAGGTCCCTCGAATCTCAAATAAAACCCACTCCTCTCTGAAATTGACTGACCAATCGCTGACGACTCACAGTGGATTGGAGCTGCTGTGATCGTCACCATGCTTCATTCCGAAGATGTATGACGGATCACACCGTGCTATGCTTGGCATCCTGTGTGCTCACAGTGTCGGAACATTGCACCGGTAAAAAAAATCGCACATCGATTTTGTGAGCACACGTATCAACATTGTGAACAATCTGGACCACCCAAGAAGGAACCGGTATGGACATCACTCAATATCTGAAGCTGATGGCAGACAAGGCTGCCTCGGACCTGTTTTTCAGCACTGGTGCACCGGTCGGCATCAAGATTGAAGGCATTACCCGACCCGTAGGTAGCACCAAATTGTCCATAGGCATGGTCAAGGAAGTAGCCTATTCCATCATGTCTGATGAACAACAGAAAACCTTTGAGGCCACACTGGAGATGAACCTGGGCCTTTCTGTCAATAATCTGGGGCGGTTTCGAATAAATGTATTCAAACAACGTGGCGAAGTCGCGATGGTTGTTCGCTATATCAAATCTTCCGTACCAACCCTGGAAGAGCTTGGACTCCCGTCCAGCTTGAGTCGCCTTGTCATGCTAAAAAGAGGCCTGGTGCTGATTGTTGGCTCCACCGGCTCCGGCAAATCCACTTCACTGGCATCTATGATTGATTTTCGCAATACCCGTGTCAGTGGACATATTCTGACCATTGAGGACCCGCTGGAATTTCTCCACGAACACAAAAAAAGCATGGTCAACCAACGAGAAGTCGGACTGGATACAAAAAGCTATGGTGACGCTTTGAAAAATGCCATGCGTGAAGCACCCGATGTCATCCTGATCGGTGAAGTGAGGGACCGGGAAACCATGGAGCATGCCATTCATTATGCAGAGACCGGTCATCTGTGCCTGACAACACTGCATTCCAACAATGCCAATCAGACCCTGGACCGCATTATCAATTTCTTTCCGGACTCGGCCCACCATCAGCTTCTACAGGATCTGTCCCTGAATCTGCGTGGGATTGTGTCACAGCGTCTGGTGCCAGGCCTGCAATCTCGTCTGGTACCTGCAGTGGAAGTCTTGTTATCATCACCCTATATCGCACAGCTGATCCAGGACGGCAATATCCAGGAGATCAAGGCCATTATGGAACAAAGCACCGATACCGGTATGCAAACATTCGACCAATCACTGTTCGCTCTGTATTGCAATAACCAGATCAGTCGGGAAGAGGCGCTCAAGAACGCTGATTCAAAAAATAATCTTGGTCTGAAAATACGCATGGCCGAAGGCGTAACTGCGGATAGCATGGAAAACATGCAGATCAGCTAGGAGGCTGTCCGAGAACAGGAGTCGACCGGTTTGTTGCTCCTGTAAAACTGGCACTTCCGCCATCCATGGCGGTCGACCGGTTTGTTGCTCCTGCAAAGCCAGCACTTCCGCCATCCATGGCGGTCGTAACGAGGGAAAGCGGGTGAGGCCATTTTTTCGATTACTTGAGGTGAGGAGTGGCACATATATGTGCCGTTTACGAACCTAAGGATGGAATAGTCGTTCTATTTACGAAAATGAGCGGAAAAATGGACCAAAGTCCACTTTTCCGCGGTAGACTCTCTGTTTTGAGACAGCCTCCTAGGCACGATTCATGACGACACTGGATACATTTCTGCAACAACAAGTCCTGCCCTGGAGCAGTCGAATCTTCCTGGCATTGGTCATTTTCGTCGTTGGGCGGTGGTTGACACGGATCCTGATCCGCATCTTGACCCGGTTATTACAAAAATTGCGACTCGACCCTATCCTGGTCAATTTTGGTCAATCGATCGCGCGTGGAATGCTGCTATTACTGGTGATCATCGCTACCCTGAATCAACTGGGGATCGATACCACTTCTCTGATTGCTCTCATCGGTGCTGCCGGTCTGGCCATCGGTCTGGCCCTGCAGGACGCGTTAAAAAACCTCGCATCCGGTGTGGTCCTGATCATCACCCGACCGTTTAACCGTGGTGATTACATTGAGGTCGCAGGCACCAGCGGTACCGTTGAACGGATGGAAATCTTCAATACCATTTTACATACCGTTGATAACCGGGCCGTCCTGATCCCGAATGGTAAGGTTCTCGGTTCAACCATTACCAACTATTCAGCGCTAGATAAACGGCGTATCGATCTTGTCATCAGCCTTGGCTATGACGATGATTTGCAAGCCGCCAAAAAACTGTTACTGAATCGGCTGCAGAACAGCGCGGAACTGCATCAACACCCTGCAGCTGTCGTTCTGGTCGATGCTTTGGGCGACCACGGAATCACCCTGGTCATCCGTGTCTGGACCCAGACTTCCAGCTACACGGCTGCACGTGCTGCACTACTTGAAGCAATCAAAATAGATTTCGATCAGGCCGGCTTTATCATACCCTATCCCCAACTTGATGTTCACCTTGATCCCTTGCCAGCCGACACCGTAAGCCTGTCCGATAAAAGTAGCTGACCGGTGTGTTGCTCCTGCAAAACTGGCACTTCCGCCATCCATGGCGGTCGACCGGTTTGTTGCTCCTGCAAAGCCGGCACTTCCGCCATCCATGGCGGTCGTA
>CAZTLH010000114.1:0-8074 GCA_964614335.1 uncultured Gammaproteobacteria bacterium | reverse complement strand
TATTCTGCTGGCAAGGCGCTATCGGTGGCGAATGTTTTGCCCATCATTGGTGCCTATTAGTAACGCCGTTTACAGTATAATACTGCGTCACATTTCGACTCCTTTCCTGCCTGCAATTGTAGCAGCGGGAACGAATTCCGTTTGACCCTTTTTTGCCCGATGGAGACACCATGTCAACCACTCGACCCACGCTGGATGAACTGCAATCCAGGGATAAATTTCTGCGTCGTCATATTGGACCGGATGCGGCCCAGGCCCAGGCCATGCTGACCACACTGGGCTATGACAACCTGGATGACTTTACCAGCAGTGTATTGCCGGAATGTATCATCAGCCAGACTGGCGTCGATCTGAAGACTCCGGCATCAGAAGCCGAGGTGCTGGCAGAATTACGACAGATTGCCGACCAGAACACCCTGGTCAAATCCCTGATTGGCAATGGCTATTACGGCACCCTGCTGCCACCGGTTATCCAGCGCAATGTGCTGGAAAACCCCGGCTGGTATACCGCCTATACACCGTATCAACCGGAAATCAGCCAGGGACGTCTGGAAGCCCTGCTTTCTTTCCAGCAGGTCATTATGGATATGACTGGCATGGAAATCGCCAATGCCTCGCTGCTCGATGAGGCCACGGCCGCCGCTGAAGCCATGACCATGGCCAAACGTGTCAGCAAATCTCGATCAAACCGCTTTCTGGTGGCGAACGACTGTTTACCGCAGACCATTGCCGTGGTCCAGACGCGGGCCCGTTATCTTGACATCGAAGTTGAGATTTTCGACCCGCAGCAAACGCCCGATACCGGTGATGGCTTCGAAGATTGCTTTGGCGTATTGTTACAGTATCCCGGTGTCGATGGTGTCGTCCGCAACCTGCAACCGATCATCACTGAGGTCCATGCACATAAGGGTCTGGCAGTCGTGGCAGCTGACCTGCTGGGTCTGGCGCTGTTACAACCACCGGCCAAAGCGGGTGCGGATATTGTCATCGGCAGCAACCAGCGTTTTGGTGTCCCACCGGGTTTTGGCGGACCTCATGCAGGTTATATGGCCACCCGTGATGCCTACAAACGTCAGTGTCCGGGGCGTTTTATCGGTGTCTCCATCGACACCGAGGGCAACCCGGCCATGCGTCTGGCCCTGCAGACCCGGGAACAACATATTCGACGTGACAAGGCCACCAGCAACATCTGTACGGCCCAGGTATTATTGGCCAATATTTCAGCCTTTTATGCCATCTATCATGGCCCACAGGGGATCCGGAGAATTGCCGAACGGGTTCATCGTTTAACCTGCATTCTGGCCAAGGGCCTGCAACAAATGGGGGTTACAGTCGTACATTCGCAATTCTTTGACACCCTGGTACTGCAATTGCCCGGAAGGGCGAGTGTGGTGTCAGGGGCAGCGGTTCGGGCCGGCTATAATCTGCGACTGATGGACGCAGATCATCTGGCGCTGTCACTGGATGAAACGGTGACCGTCAAGGATGTCGACCGGCTGTTACAAGTGCTGTGTGGTGATCAGTACAGCTCCGCGCTCACTGCCACAACCCTGGATACTGAGTGCAGCTCTGCAATCCCGGAAGAACTGCAACGAGACGTCGATTACCTGCAACACTCGGTGTTCAATCGTCGTCACTCGGAAACCCGTATGATGCGTTATTTACGCCGTCTGCAGGCCAAGGATATTGCTCTCGACCGCTCCATGACACCACTCGGTTCCTGTACCATGAAACTTAACGCTGTCACCGAAATGATGCCTGTGACCTGGCCCGAGTTCAGTGATCTTCACCCATTTGCTCCAGCTACACAAACCGCCGGTTATCAGCATTTGTTCGCCGATATGCAACAAATGTTGTGTGCCCTGACCGGTTTCGCGGCCATCTCATTACAGCAGAATGCCGGGTCCCAGGGTGAGTACTCCGGTTTGCTCTGTATTCGTCGCTATCACGAGAGTCGTGGCCAGAATCAACGCAATGTCTGTCTCATTCCGGCTTCGGCACATGGCACTAATCCTGCCAGTGCAGCGCTGGCAGGATTCAAGGTGGTGGTCATTCGTGGTGATCAAAATGGCAATATCGACATCGAGGACCTGCGGACCAAAGCCACACAATATGCCGACACCCTGGCCGCCTTCATGATCACCTATCCATCGACCCATGGTATTTTTGAAGCCGCGATTCAGGAGTATTGCGACATCATCCACGATCATGGCGGGCAAGTCTATTTCGATGGCGCCAATCTCAATGCCCAACTGGGTCTGACCAAACCGGCTGAACTCGGCGCAGATGTCTGTCATATGAATTTGCACAAAACCTTCTGTATTCCACACGGTGGCGGCGGACCCGGTCTCGGTCCGATCGGCGTCAAGACCCATCTTGCACCTTTTCTCCCAGACCACCCACTGGTCGCCAATGTCAACCCGATGGCTGATCCTGATGGTACGATCGGCACCATCGCTGCTGCCCCCTGGAGCTCTGCATCGATCCTGCCAATTACCTGGGCCTATATCCGCCTGATGGGCGCCAGTGGGCTGAAACTTGCCAGTCAGGTTGCCATTCTCAATGCCAACTATATTGCCCACCGTTTGAATCCCTATTTTCCACTGGTCTACAGCGGCCAGAACGGCACGGTGGCCCATGAATGTATTGTCGACGCACGACCGGCCAAGGAAGAAACCGGAGTCAGCGTTGACGATATCGCTAAACGACTGATGGATTTCGGCTTTCACGCGCCAACCATGTCCTTTCCGGTACACGATACCTTTATGATCGAACCCACCGAGAGTGAGGACAAGGAGGAAATCGACCGTTTCTGTGATGCCATGATTGCCATCTGGGGAGAAATTCAGGCCATAAAGAATGGTGAAATAGCCCTTGAAGACAGCCCATTGCACCATGCCCCACATACGCAGCAAGCGGTACTGACCGAGAATTGGGATCGCGTCTACAGTCGTGAACAGGCCTGTTTTCCGGTGGCTTCGCTGCGTCAGGACAAATACTGGCCCGCGGTATCACGGGTTGATAATGTCTATGGCGATCGACACCTGCTCTGTGGTTGCCCTGAAATGTCCAGCTATCAGGAACCTGCCGGCGAATAACCATGACCGACCGACCGCAACCGCCTGCCAGGACGAATAGCAGTCTGGAAGGATTTTTGCAAAAGGTGGCGAAAACACCACTCGCCACCCTGCCCGATGGTCGGTCGGGGCGACTGGTGTTCGCCCTTGACGCCACAGCCAGCCGTGAGCCTGGCTGGAAGCTGGCCATGCAAACCCAGCAGGCCATGTTTCACAAGGTGGCTGATCTGGGTGGTCTTGAAATACAACTCGCCTATTACCGGGGTTTTGCCGAATTCAAGTCCAGTGCCTGGCAACATTCTCCACAGGCGCTGGCCGCAACTATGGCCGAAGTTTCCTGTGCACAGGGACTAACCCAGGTTCACCGGGTCCTGCAGCACTGTCTGGATGAAAGTCGCAATGGCAAAATTCATGCCCTGGTCTTTATCGGTGACAGTATCGAAGAGGACCCTGCACGATTGCAGCATCTGGCGGGGAAACTCGGAATCAAGGCGATTCCGGTTTTCCTGTTCCAGGAAGGTTTCGACCCCAACACCGAAAACGTATTTGCCCAACTCGCAAAATTGTCCGGTGGTGCCAGCTGCCGTTTCAATGCCGACAGCCCGGAACAACTCAAGGCCTTGCTGGAAGCAGTCGCAGTTTATGCCGCCGGTGGACGCAAGGCCCTGCAACAATTAAAACGGCATACTCAGCCGAATGTCAAACGTCTGATCCAGCAGGTTCGTTGAGCCTGTATGGCCCTGCGTCTGATTTTGGGACTGTTGTTGCTGGTGGCAGTCATGACTGCTGTCAACTGGTACAGCAATCGGGCCACAACGGCCCAGCGTAGCCAGTTTCTGCGGCAGCTGACCCTGTATGGGGGTGCCGCCCTGTTATTGATTCTGGTAGCCACCGGTCGTCTGCCATGGCTATTTGCCCTGCTCGGTGGCGCACTGGCTGCCGGTCAGCGGATACTGGCCCTGTTACGCTCCTGGCAATGGCTTAAATCCCTGCATGCATCGACCTTCTCCGGTGCTGCATCTCATACAACCACTGATCCGATCTCGACCTTTGACAGTCGTTTTTTGCATATGCAACTCAATCATGCCAGTGGTAAATTATCCGGCCGGGTGCGCGAAGGTCATTTTGCCGGTCGCGAACTCGATCAATTACAACAGCCTGACCTGCTTGCACTGCTGCAGGAGATCAGTATCGATAACGAATCGGCCGAGCTGTTACAAACCTATCTCGAACGTCGTTTTGGCGAAAACTGGATACCCGATGGTAGCGAACACCAGCGGCCGGAAAGCACTGAAATTTCGGTACAGACTGCCTATGAAATCCTGGGTCTTTCGCCCGAGGCAAGCTATGACGAAATTATTCAGGCGCACCGCCGGTTAATGCAAAAACTGCACCCGGATCACGGTGGCTCCTCTTATCTGGCCTCACGGGTCAACCAGGCCCGTGACTGTTTGCTGGAGCAAGCGGATCGAAGCTGAGTCAGCCTTTCCCTCCCAGCTCAGTTACTCCCATTATGGCCGCCAAAGGCTGTGGTTTGCCAATAGCATAACCCTGCAGATAGTCGATACCGATCTCTTTTACCGTCTTGATAATGGCTTCATTTTCAACAAATTCTGCAACAGTTTTCATGCCCCCCAAAAGAGCAATGTCATGAACCGACTTGACCATACCCCGATTCATGGGATCACGATGACAGTCACGAACGATTGCCCCATCAATCTTGACAATATTAACCGGCAGATAACGCAGATAGGCAAATGAGGACAATCCACTACCAAAATCATCCAGTGCGACCTGACAACCTTGTTGCTGTACAGTCTTGATAAAATGGACCGCCTGGTCAAGCTCGGAAATGGCTGCTGTTTCGGTAATTTCGAAACCAATTTTTGTGGCCGGGATCTGACATTCATCCAACTGGCCCAGAATCTCCTCAGCCAAAGATGGATTACTCAAGGATAAACCCGAAAGATTGATCATGCATTGCCCTAACTGATCCAGAGAGGACCGGTGATCGGCAAAAAATTTCAGTACATGCTCGATCACCCACATATCAATACGTCGGGCCAGATGATAGCGCTCTGCCGCCGGCAAAAACAACCCGGGTGCCACCACCTGATCCTCGACCTGCATCCGCAAGAGAACCTCAAAGTGAAGTTTCCCGGGTGCCTTTCCAACCTCGACAATGGGTTGGGCATAAAGCAGAAATCCTTCATGATCAAGCGCTTGATTAATCCGCAAAGACCAGTTCATTTCAACCTGACGCAATTCCATCTCCCGGCTTTTCTGATCGGCAACGTAGACCTGATTACGGCCCTTTTCCTTGGCCAGCAAACAGGCCCCATCGGCAATACGCAGCACATCTTCGACACTCCAGATATCATCGGTTACAGCCACCAGGCCAATACTGACGCCGATAGTGAAGACGGACTCTGTCCACAGGAAACGAAACTGGGATACAGCATAACGCAGCTTTTCTGCAACTTGCAATGCAGATTCAGCGGAGCAGTCGCAGATAATGACACCAAATTCATCTCCACCGAGACGCCCCAACACATCATTTTGACGTAACTGTCCAGACAAAATACTACACAACGACCCCAGCAACTTGTCTCCAGCTGAATGCCCGGCGGTATCATTAACAATCTTGAATTCATCCAGATCCAGATAACAGACCGAGATTCCGTTGGCTCGGGATTCCGGGTCTGCCAGTAACTCGCCAAGAATCCGGGCAAATTCACGTCGATTAATCATTCGGGTCAAATAATCATGTGTCGCCTGGTAACTCAACGTCTGTGATAATTTGTGGGCCATGGTTACATCCCGGATAAAACCCTCCGCACCAATCAATTTTCCGGTGTTATCCCAAACTCCTGAGCCCTGCTCACGTACCCGTCGCTCACTACCATCTCGATGCCGAATCCGGTAATTTACTGTAAAGGAACTCGATGTTGCCATGGCGTCATTCAATGCATTCCGAACAGCTTGTCGTTCCTCGGCAACAATCAGATCCGACCAGTGAATATCGTGTTCACCTTGTAAAACTTCTGATGGATAACCACAGATATCTTCGCAACCTGAGCTGACGAAATACATTTTTTCGCGCCAGGCATCCCGGGAACGATAGGCGATCCCCGGCAGACTGGCGAGCAAAGAGGAGAGATAACGTTCCCGTTCAGCCAACAGTTCCTGATTTCGCAGGCGCCGGGTAATATCATGCGAGACTACCGATACACCCTCCACCTCACCTTGTGCATTGATATAGGGTGCCATTTTGACATCCAGATAACGACAACCCAGTCCCGGCAATTGCCTCCAGTCTTCCCAACAGACAACATTGCCGGCAAATGCCTCTCGATAGGAATCATAGAGTCTGGTATTGCGCATCGCAGATGAAAATACCTGGGCTACGGGTTGATCAATTAACTCCGAGGCCGAATCACGCTGGATCGCCTTTGCCAGTTTTTGATTTGCCGCCCGGATGACATAGTTTCGATCCATAAAATAAATCAGGTCTTCCGAAGCCAAAACCGTTTGACGGTAGTACTCGAGCCGCTTTTGTGTGGCTTCCAGTTCGGTCACATCATCAATCAGGCACAAAAATGCCAGGCTTCCATACCAGTCGATCTTATTTACGGTCAATTGCAAACATCGTTCCTGGCCATGGATATCCTGGACCTGCAGGCGATACTGCCGCGGTGCCGTTTTACCTGAGGTTCGGGCTCGCTGATAGTCAACAATCCTGGCAATATCCTCCGGGGCCAGATGTTGTTGCAGCTGCATCTTCATTCCAGCCTCAACGGTTTCATAGCCGATCAGTTTGGCCATCGCCAGATTCATCCACAAGGGATGGCCTCCAAAAGCAAAACAGGCTACACCATAAGGCATGTTCTCTATTGCCTGCTGCCAGAATAGTTGCTGTTTCTTTTGTTGCTCACTATCGGCAAGCTTGCGCAGCTCTTTTTGTGCGCGAGACACAATGGCATCGATTGTGGTGTTGTTTTTTGTCAGTTGCAGAGGTCTGTCGCCAAGCGCAAACAGATGACCCATCGGGCAGTTGAATGCATCCAGCAATGGTCGGCCCCAATAGGACTCGGCCCCCAGCTGTGCAAGCATTTGATCCCTTGGAAAACGCTTACAGACGTCGCTGTCGACAGAACATTCTTTCCCGCTTTCATTGCCATTAAAATAGACATCAGAACATGGGGTATGCTGCAGCCGATAACCGCTGGCATCGGACTTTTCACCATGCAGTTGCATGGCCAGCAGGCGGACTTCGGTCGCGTCTGCTGCTAGCACAGCCACACCGGCGCCAAACGCACCCAGTACCTCGCACAAGGCCGCAGCCACTGCCTGCATGGTTTCTTCAGGTGGACCTGCACTGGACAACAGGTCCAGCACTGTTCGTTGAATCATCTTCCTTCACCTCACGTGCTGATGAGTAATTACAACCATATACTAATTATTGGGCATATTGCGCCACTGCCCTTGATACAGCCTCTACTGACTCTGATATCACAACAACCGATTTTTAGACCTCAAAAGAAATTCAGTCATAAAATCCCGGTCCCTCCTCCAGGACATCGATCGAGGGAATTTCAACTTATTGCCAATCTGCTTTCCCCACAGCCTCGTAACGAAACAATAATGAATCAACACCTGGTTACATTCAACCCAACATTTTCCGACAGCATCAAGAGCCCTTGAATTGTCGGTATTATTTGAGTCGATTGGTCTCATATGGCCATCGAGCGAGAAACCTTTCAGCGAATCCCAGGCTGCTGGAGCCCCCTGTACCATGTACGATTTGGTGTCTGTTCTGATATTACTGATGTAATATCAGTTCATCAGACCAGAGAAATTTCACCTTGTTCGTAGACAATCAGTAGTCGAGTATAGACGATAATTATTGATAAATTGACTAGGAGCCTCCACACCGCCGGTAGCGCTGCGCTGTCGCGCAGCAAACAAGGGTGGTTTTTGCCTTGACAGGGGCTGTA
>CAZTLH010000113.1:0-8108 GCA_964614335.1 uncultured Gammaproteobacteria bacterium | reverse complement strand
GCAATGTGGTGATTTCTGTCCATACCCCGGTTTCATGAATCAGGTATTCGAGCGTATCCAGTACCGGCCGCAAATGGCCGGCGCACAGCTGGCGATAAAAAGCTTCAGAAAAGGCTTTTAAATCGATATTGACAGCATCCATGTGACTGAAAAACTCACGACCCGGTTCCGGGTGTATATAGCCGGCCGTTACCGCTACCGTATTGATACCAAGATCATGGCAGGCTTTCGCCGTTTCCACTGCGTATTCAAGAAAAATGACTGGATCGTTATAGGTAAAGGCCACGCTGGCACATCCCAGTTCGTGTGCTTTTCCGGCAATGCTTTCAGGGGAAGCTTCATCACACAGGCGATCAAATTTTCGCGACCTGGAGATATTCCAGTTTTGACAGAAGTGGCAGGCCAGATTACAGCCTGCGGTGCCGAAAGACAGCACGCTACTGCCGGGCAGGAAATGATTGAGTGGCTTTTTCTCGATCGGGTCGACACAAAATCCGGAAGAGCGGCCATAGGTGGTCAACACAATCTGATCATCCTCACGCTTGCGGACAAAACAAAGCCCGCGTTGGCCTGCCTTTAGCTTGCACACGCGTGGACAGAGATCGCACTGGATGCGGCCGTCCCCGCTTTCGTGCCAGTAGCGGCCAGGGTAGTGTGCATTGCCCATGGTGTTATTCCACACCCGCTTCACTGAATTTGTCGACCTGATAGATATAGACCAGCACACCCGGGTCCCAAAAGTCGGGTGCTAAACCGGCCTTGAGCCGCAGCTGGGCCAGAAACTGATGTCCATCGGGTAATTGCTCCCATACCTGAGGCAGGAAGGTGGCTTTTTTATGGCCAAACCGTAATACCACACCGTCCAGCCCTGGTCGGAGTTTGGTGATGGTTTCTTCCTCGCTATGTACATTCAGTTTGCAAACAGATGACAGCAGGGAAACTTCGATTGTTATTATTGCCAGCTCGTCCATTGTCATTGGTGGAAAACGCGGATCATGAAGCGCCGCAGCAATAGCATTGCCGTGAATGTCTTCAAATAATGACCGGCGGGCCTCCAGAGTGCCGACGCAACCGCGTAAACTGCCATGGGTTTTCAGGGTCACGAAACAAGCCGCCTTCTCCTTCAACCATCCGGCATCATGAGGTACAAAATCCTTCAAGGGTTGGCCTAGCGTCTCAGAAATCGCTGTTCTTGCCAGGGATAGAAGAATTATTCTTTTATCGTGTAGCATCCGTTGTTTCTTCAAAGGCAAACGCACCATAGCCAACAACCTGCTGTTTATCGCCTGCAGTGTCACCGGAATTACGCAGATCGAGCAGGTGTGGCACAAGATGATGCTGGCATGAGGCAACGAGCAATCCATTGATGGGTGTAGCACCACAGGCCTGTTCATGACGGATGGGCCACCGTTTGGCGAGGATGTTATCCACGGTGAGTCGATCTACCAGATAGGCCTGTTGATAGGGCAGGTAATGAGATAAGTCAGAGCTGACCACGATCAATGTCTCATCGTTTCCCCAGAGCGTTTCCAGCACTTCGGCCACTTCTTCCGGGCTTGCATCACCAACCACCAGGGGGATCAACTCAAATTCACCCAGTACACGCTGTAAAAAGGGAAGTTGTACTTCGAGGGAGTGTTCCTGGGCATGTGCAGTTTTTCTCCTGATCACTTGTGGTAACAGGGCAATACATTCCATGGCCTCCTTGTTTAGGGATATTTCACCCAATGGTGTGGAAAAATAATCAGCTTCAGGCAATGCCAGCCCAAACACAGGAACCCGGTGAGCAGGTCCGAGCAACACCACACGACGCACAGCTTCCCTGTGCCGTAATAAGGTGTAGACGCTGGCCGCAATGGGGCCAGAATAAAGATAACCCGCATGAGGTACGATGATCGCTTTGGGAGATATGGGAATCGAGGGCCTGACATTTGCCAGCATGTTGTCAATCTGCCGGGAAAGCAGTCTGGCATCAAGTGGGTAAAATGTACCGGCTACTGCGGGTGGGCGGGTATCACTATTCATCCAATGAACCTCTGGATCTGATTATAGCAAATTATCAAAGTGATTAATCATTTTGCCTGGTGTTTGTGTTTTTCAGGTGATTCTTGACATGATGATGTCCATAACGAAGATAGATCATCAGCCCTACACACACTGCAACAATGAGGGCGGTAATGAGCCCAAAGACACCAAAACGATTTAAGATCGCCAATCCTGCCATACCCAGCGTGTGGCCTACGGCATAAACGACGAATGACCAGCTGATACAATTGACCACCTGGAGCAGATAAAAGCGCCAGGATGAAATACTGGAACAGCCAAATAGCAAAGCAGCGACAATCCGTGTTCCGTACAAATACTGAAAAATAAAGATCGACCAATGGGCATATTTATCGAGAATCACATTGACTTTAGAGTAATGTCGTTGCAGAAAGGGCATCGATTCGATGATTGAAAGGCCTTTCCAGCGTCCCAGTGTAAAAAAGAATGCATGCCCGGAAAAAGCACCCGATGCGGCTACAATGATGACCTTCCATGGTTCCAGAATACCGACGGCAGTCAGAGCAGCGGCGGCAACGAAAACTGTCTCTCCTTCGATAAAGGTCCAAATAAATACAGCCCAGTAGCCGTACTGTTCAATGAGATGTTGGGCCCATTCCATAAGACTTAGACCTCACAGGCCTGCCAGGGATTTCTTGAGTTCATTTGAAACAGACTCGTCAACAAGTGGTTGAGAGCAGGTGACTGCAAGAATTCCGGACATTGTAATATGGCATCGTGACCTGTTCTATCGTATGATTTGGTGCTGTCATAAGGATAATGGAAATAGAAAGATATCGTTGGACTATATGCATAATGCACATCGAGCAAAACAGTGCTCATAAATTGATTGAGGAAATGCCATTGCCTTGCGTATTTATTGCTGATTTGAAACTGATCCTGCCTGCAGTTGCCACGAGATAGGTTATAATTTCAGCCATACCAGGCCGGGGTGGTGGAACTGGTAGACACACAAGACTTAAAATCTTGCGTCCAATAGGACTTACGGGTTCAAGTCCCGTCCCCGGTACCATATTCCCCTGCAACGGGATCAAGATGTCAGACTGCTGAAAACAGGAAACCGGACGAGGATATCGACACTGGGTGGATCTCCGATATTTCGCGCCACTACCTGACCATGATGATAGCTGACAATTAATTTGACAATATACAGCCCGAGACCCAGATGGGCATGCAGTGCGTTGGGTCGGCTGATTGATATCATGGGCTCGAAAATATGCTCCAGCAGATCTTTTGGTATAATCGGTCCGTGATTAATAAAGTGCAAACAGACCCATCCTTCCTGTTGTTCCATACGCACCACAATCGGTTCATTTTCATCACCAAACTCAGCTGCGTTATCGATTAATTTATCCAGCATCTGGGCTATATGGTCCGGGGAACCTTCGATTGGCAGCTGCAGCTGATCATCGATTTGCATAGTGATGGAGCGATTCTGCAAGGTTAATCGGTAGCCTTCGATATAGGTTTTGACCAGTGTGGCCAAATCAAACACTTCCAGATCCTCACTCTGGATGGCCTCTTCAAGATTCATGGCTTCTGTCAGTCGAACCAGAATTGATTTGAGACGAGTTACACCATTCTGGGCTCTTTTCAGGTACTTGCTGGAGCTGATATCAGCATGTTCCTTGATCAAATTTTCCAAAGAAGAATGAACAACATTCAAGGGATTATTGAGTTCATGGGCCAGCGTGTCCGGCATCGACTCCAGGTACTGGGTATACTGGGATAGACGCCCCAGCATATTGGAGATACTTCGTGACAAATCTCCAAGTTCATCCCTAACCATAACATTGCTGCTCAGAGCTGAATGCACAACGCGACCCTCCGGGCTGATCGCCTTTTCCGTTTCATTGCGCATCCTGGCTATACGCATGGTCAGGCGCCAGGCAAACATTAACAACACCGATGCCAGAAACAGGAATACCAGTAGACTGAAGGTCGTCATGTTCTCAAGGGTTTTTTCCTGTAATGCCAGCACATCATTACTGCTTTGCTCTACGATGACGGCTCCCATAACCTTACCGCTGGACCAGACCGGATGTGCTGCCATCAGAATTAGCGCTTTGCCATCCACGGAAGGACGTTGTTGCACTCTTGTTTTGCCGGCCAGAACATCGGTAAATACCGGATCTCTGCGGAATTCAGATTCTTCAGGTATATCCTTGAATTCAATCTGTGGTGAATTCAATAGCAGGCGATACAAGGGCGATAATAGTTTGCCAAACCATCGCACCGGCCAGGGCTGTTGATCTTGCTGTTGCGGTACCTTGAGGCCAGACCCGGATGAAAAGCCACCGACCACGGCGCGAACCCGTTGCTGTTTATCGAGAATCCAGATACGGGCACTGGGACGATTGAGGCCGATCAAAATATTTGAAATTTCCGGTGAATGCAGCAGTACACGACCGAGGTGTTGCCCTGTTGAGTCGGGTGAGGTCGTGATTTCACGAATGATTTTTCGACTTTTCGGATCATCAACATCGACCACCCGAAATGCTGCTTTGGAATAGGAATTGATGATATATCGGGGTATTCGTGCCTCAACGGTGTAACCATTTTTGCTGCGGGTCAGGACGGCGGCAATATCATAAAATGGTTCACCGGTAATGGAGTATTTCCAGGACTGATCCATCAAATAAACACTCATGCGTCCGGGTGCACGTGCGACCAGCAAATAGCGACGTAATGTGCCACCTGGATCTTCGACAATCATGCGGATCTGATCACTGTTGTCGAGACGTAATAAATTCAGGTCCCGAAAGATGACATGGTCATCGGTAATTTCGAAATAGGCGTAGATATAACGCTGGTAATATCCCATGATATGATAAAAAGAGAAATTATCCGGGTCTGCATCTACCTTGCATTGCAACGGGGTATCGCCTACATAACGTTGCGCCTGGTTGACCGCCTGGCCCCAATCTGTCGTTTTACCATCCAGGGCGATGAGATTTTTCAGTGGGTAGGCATAAAGACTGGTTTGATCACCGAGTAATTTCGGCACCCCTGTTTCCTTGGAAAAGAGTTTCTTGCGGTCATGCAGGACCGTTGCCACTGCCCGCGCCGTCAATAACAAAACATCTTGCTGCCCCTGCAGCAGAAATGTCTTCATTTCCCGAACATAGTGGTAGCCCATCCATGGAATCATCAACAATGCCAAGATCACCAGTAACAACTTGGAACGAATCGACAAATATGTTCTTTGATACCATTTCACAGACACATTCCTCGCGCCGGATCAGCCCTGGTCTCCGGTTGTATTGCTCCTAGTTGCTGCAGGTGCCGAACAACAGCCGCAGCAAGCTCTGGAATCGATAATTGATTTTGCTGCAATACCAGATCATTAGCACCTTGAGGTCCGTAGATATCGGCTGTAGTAGCATTAAACAGCGCTATTGTCGGTGTTCCTGCAGCACTGGCCAAATGCATTGGACCAGTATCAGCACACACAAATGCATCAAGTTGTGACAGCACTGCCGCCAGTTGTCGCAGATCCGCCATTTGCATACATGGACAACCTTCTATCAAGGGCACGGAGACATCCGGAGCAAGAACTTCCACAATTTGTATGTTTGCTGCAATATGTTGAAGTTCTGCAATCCAGTCACGCCACCATTGGTCCGGTATTTTTTTGTCACGCCTGGCCAGGCGAAACAAACCAATGGTCGGCCTTTTTATACTGTCACATGGATCACTCGCCAATAATTGTCGAAGATGTGTTGCCCCGAAATGTTTCTCTTCTCGGTTCAATGCTAACGCCAATGTTGCTTTTGATGTGAAATGCCGGTGCCCCTCGATGGCCTGTAACAGTATCAGTGGTCGACGTGCTTCATGCAGTGCTTGTCGGGGCAGGGCGATGCTATGGGTTAGTGGAGACCAGGAGCCTTCAATTTGAAAACCAAGTTTTCGGCTCGAATTGAGTAGTGCCAGAACAAGACGGCCACTGGCAGATTTTCCATTTGGGTCGATGACCAGGTCGTATTGAACCTGACGCATTTGACGTATTCTTCTGACAACTGCAGCCAGTTTTTTTATCGAGGGCTTTGGTAAAACATAAATTTCACCCAGACCTGGCAGTGGTTGTAACAAGCCTTGCACTGGTTGCAGGGAAATCACCAGATCTATCTGACAGTCGGGTAGTAATTCATGTAAAGCCTGCAATAACGGGGTCAGGAACAACAGATTGCCGATGCGATGATTCGTGCGTACAACAAGGATGCGATGCAGTGGTTGTTTCGGGATCAGTTGATTCGATCTGACCGCAGTAAACATTGCCGCCAACGAACGATCAAGTGCTTTTCTCAGCCGCTTGCGAAGACGAGCACGCAATGAAATATTTATACTCACGATTCAAGCCCCCATCCTTGACCGGAGTCTAGTCTGGTTTCCAGCGATAACCAATACCAAATACGGTATCAATCATGGAAAATTCCTTGTCAATTTCCTTAAATTTCTTTCTGACCCGACGCACATAACCGTTAATTGTATTTTTTTCCACATAGGTTTGCCGTGTGACCTGCATCAAAATATCATAGGTTTTGACTTGCCCAGGTCGTCTGGCTAGTGCTTCTACCAACCAGAACTCGGTCAGGGTCAGACTCAACACCTGTCTTCGCCAACTCACCGACATACTCCCGGGGTCAAGTTCCAGCTCGCCAATACGCAATACCTTGTCTTCCGGGTCAGGGTGTTTTATGGTATCGACGATACGAAACAACGAGCTAACCCGTACCGCTAAAAACTCGAGACTGACGGGTTTGGTGATATAGTCCCAGGCGTCGAGGCGCAATCCGGATACACGATCGATATCATTATTGCGCGAGGTCAGAAAAATAATCGGCAATCGTGGTGACTTTGACCGCAGTTCACGGCACAGGTCAAAACCACCGTCCATTTCATCTTCAAGCATGATATCCAGTATCGCCAAATCAGGCAGGCAACGTGTAAAACCCGCACTGGCATCCCGTCGATTTCGGTATTTCTGTACCGAAAACCCTCTCGAAGTAAGCGCGTCAGCGTAATTCTCCCGTTGGTCTTCTTCATCTTCTACGATGGCAACTATTCTTGACATACTTCTCTCCTCAAAGGGTGGGCAATACATTAACGTCCGAAGATCAAATGGAACAATTCAATAGTCACTATGATACCGCGCATTTGAGGAGATATCTTCGCCTACATCACAATCCCGTTGCTTTACCAGACTTTTACCACATTTCTCACGTAATCCTTACCATGCGATTAGGTTTTACTTATAACCGATAACACTATCACCAGCTGATGACAATCTGGAGAACGAGCATGAGCAAACAGGTGACGAAAAAACGCGTCTTTGTGCCGATTACTGACGAAATGCTTTATGAGCATCCGGAGCTTATTAATGGCCCACTCATGCCGTATAATCGCGGCCAACCATGTCACCATGAATTGGCATCAAACACCAATGCAGTTCTATACAGTTTTCCATCCAGATTCACTCTCCAGTCAATAAGGGCCCAGGAAATTGCCTGAAATCCATGTATCACTAGTTCCAAGCCAAGCTAAAAAACAGCATTCTGGCGATGTTTACTTCCTATTGCGCGACTTGAGGTCATTGCTGGTCACAAGCATGGCTACAGCTCTGGTCGCGAGTACTTGTTTTGTTGCATTTACCTTGCTGGTTACTTGGTGAGGTGCGCACACGATATGACCAAAATCAGCTACCGGCCTTACACCAGGCCGCACATCTTGGTAACCTTGACACAGTTTTACAGTTAATCGGTACCGGTGCAAAACCGGAACAATCCGATCAAAGTGGTGTATTAACAGCCAGACATCATGCTGTGCTTGGTGGTCACGGACAGTTGTCAAGTCTATTGGCAATACTGCAATGCGATGATGTTACGGATTTGTCATCAGCATTTATCCATGCCTGTAGACACGGAAAAACTGAAAGTGCCTCCATTCTGCTCGAACGCGGTATAGCGGATTCCTCAACAGAAGAAGAAGAGTGTTCTGGTCTTGGTCATGCGATCTCTGGAAATCATTTAAACACTGTATGTATG
>CAZTLH010000112.1:0-8202 GCA_964614335.1 uncultured Gammaproteobacteria bacterium | reverse complement strand
GCCTTGCTGGGATTATTTGTGCATTCGGTTGGCGATGTTCTGTTGCAACTGTCACAGGTTTTCTTTTATGCCGTTTTGATCCGGATCATACTCAGCTGGGTGGCTCCGGGCAGCTATAATCCAGTGATTGCTCTGGTTTATTCCTTGTCTGAGCCCGTTATGGCACCAGCCAGACGTCTGATACCCAACTTTGGTGGCCTGGATCTGTCGCCGATTGTGGTTTTTGTTGTATTGACCTTGATCCAGAAAATATTGATTCAGCCGGTACTGGACATAGGTCAGATTTTGATGCAGGGCTGAGCGAATGCCGGATGCAGACTGGTTTCGTCGGCAGGGGGAGGGCTTACTGCTCCAAGTGCATCTGATTCCCAGAGCGCAGAAATCTCTGATCGCTGGTGTGCGTGGCCATGAATTACTGGTACGGATTCAGTCACCTCCTGTCGATGGCAAAGCGAATGCGGCGCTTTGTGCTTTTCTGGCAAAACAGTGTGGGACTGCTAAAAGTCGGGTTGAAGTGATCCGTGGCAAAACTTCAAGACATAAAACTGTGTTGGTATCAGGCGCAAAATCGATTCCTGAGGTGCCGATGGACAAATAACCTGCCATAATAGAGCGATGTACCTTATACGATCATGAAAGTTCTGAATCGGTTACTGACGGGAAAACTAAACTCTTGAGCCAAGAAACAACATCGGCCACCAGCCAGAGGCTTGCCAGCCGGTTGCAGGATTACCAGGCTTGGGCAAATGATCTTGCTTCCAGCATAGAGAGTTATATTCACTGGATAGAGTCCCAGTCCGAGATGATTGACCTGGAGGAGTTTCGTCTCTATGAACTGCTCGATGAATTGCGTAGTAACAAGCTGGTGGTGGCAATCGTTGGTGAATTTTCACGGGGCAAGAGTGAACTCGTTAATGCCATCTTTTTTGCTGACCAAAGGCGCAGGTTGCTTCCATCCACACCTGGTCGTACAACGATGTGTACTACCGAGTTATTGTATGATGACACTGATCCACCTTGTATCAGGTTATTGCCGATCGAGACCCGAAAAACAAATATCGCAATTACCGAACTGAAAAAATTACCGGAGAACTGGACACAGTTGCCCCTGGATCTGACTTTCCCAGAGCAGGTTACCGAAACTATGGGAGAGTTGGCGAGGACTTGCAATGTCAGTGTTGAAGATGCCGAGTTGATGGGTCTTTATATCGGTCAAGATCAAGAATTTGTGACCGTTCCGAAGTGGCGTCATGCCATTATCAATTATCCCCATCCTATATTGCGACAGGGGCTGATAATCCTCGATACACCGGGTTTGAATGCCCAGGGGATAGAGCAGGAGCTGACATTACGAATTCTCCCCACTGCACACATAGTTTTATTTGTTTTGGCTGCAGATACCGGGGTTACCCAATCTGACAAGGAGATCTGGGATCGAAATATTGGTGGGGCCCATACCTCCAGAAAGGATGGTCAGATTGTTGTACTGAATAAAATCGATATGTTGTGGGATGAATTGCTCGATGATGTCACAATCGATAAAGCCATCAAAAAACAAGTAAAAGTGACGGCATCCATGCTTGGTATTGAAAGCGATCTGGTTTTTCCTGTATCAGCTCACAAAGGTTTGATTTCAAGAATACGGGACGATCAGGCTCTGATGGATAAAAGTGGTCTGGATGCGCTCGAAAAGCATCTCGGCAATGATCTGGTCAACAATAAAAAACAACTGATACTGCGTCGGGTAAGCAATGAAATCGGTGACATGATCAATAGTTCAAGACTGCTGATTGAGCAGCAAAAGGATCAATATCTAAAAGAGGTCAATGAACTCGAAGTTTTGCAGAATCAGAGTGCCGGAACCTTGAGATTAATGTCTGATCGGGTGAAAAAACAACGTGATCTTTATCAGCTGGAATTTGAGAATTTCCAGACTACCCGCAATATGCTGAACAAACAGGTCAAGGATATACTCTATTTATTGCGGATCGGTAATTTTGATGGTCTGGTTGCCGACAGTCGGGAGGGAATGAGGAAAAGCTGGACAACCAAGGGTTTGCGCAACAACATGTCTACATTGTTTGATGGTGCCGCTATCATCGTCTCTGATGTGGAAGAACAAACTGAGGAGTTGCGTATGCTGGCAGAAAAGATCTACCGGCTATTTCATCAAAAGCATGGACTAACCATGTTAAAGCCGGAGTCATTCAAGGCGGCGTCATTCTTCGACCAATTTAGAATATTGCGGGAAGAGGCTGAAAACTATCAAAATAGTGCAGGAATGATGCTTTCTGAGCAGCACTTTGTGATCAAGAAGTTTTTTATACAGCTGGTGAGTCGCGCAAGATTTATCTATCAGACCCTGTACACATCGGTGAAACAATGGGCTCGCTCGATACTTGGGCCTTTATACCAACAGATTGGGCAACATCATGAAATGATCGAACGCCGTCTGTCCAATTTGCAGCAGTTACAACAGGATCGCAAACAGGTTGATTTGCGTATTGCCGAAACCCGAGCACAATTGGCTGAAGTTTCGGGTCATCTGGATGCATTTAATCGCATGCTTGAGCTATTGGAGCCTGAGGATACTAACATTCCTGATCAGGAAAGTCGTCCTTTATCATCACTTCACATCCAACAGGAGATTGTCCAAGAAACATAGAACAGGGCTTCCAAGATAATTTTTCCGACAATTTGGTCTCAGTAGTGTGGTCCGTGGTGCTTTCAGAGTCACTTAAGCTGGATAGCCGAGGCGCCGTAATGCTACGGTAATTTCATCCAGTATTGCAGGATCATCAATGGTAGCTGGCATTTTCCATTCGTTGCCATCAGCGATTTTGGTCATGGTGCCACGCAAAATCTTGCCAGAGCGTGTTTTCGGTAGTCTATTGACCACCAGCGCCTTCTTGAAGGCGGCTACAGGGCCGATCTTGTCTCGAATATTTTGGATCAGTTCAGGCGCAATCTCTGCTTCACTGCGGTTGACACCTGATTTAAGGACAACAAAACCGACCGGAACCTGGCCTTTCATGGTGTCGGCAACACCGGTGACCGCACATTCGGCAACATCCGGATGTGCAGCGATGACTTCTTCCATTGCTCCGGTAGAGAGTCTGTGACCGGCAACATTGATGACATCGTCAATCCGGCTCATGATCCATAGATAATCGTCTTCATCCTTGTAGCCCGCGTCGCCGGTAAGGTAGTAGCCGGGGAAACGATTCAGATAAGCATCCTTGTAACGCTCATCATTTTGCCACAGTGTCGGCAAACAGGCCGGTGGAAGTGGCAGTTTGATCACAATACTGCCCATATCCCCAGAAGGCACTTCTGCGCCGCCTTCATCGAGAATACAAACGTCATAGCCGGGTGCGGCTTTGGTTGGTGATCCAGGGCGAATTGGAAATGATTCAATTCCTATACAATTGGCTGCGATAGCCCAGGCCGTTTCAGTTTGCCACCAGTGATCGATTACGGGGACCCCCAATTGCTTGCCTGCCCATTCCAGAGTGTCCGGATCACAGCGCTCGCCGGCCAGAAACAAGGCCTTAAAACAGGAGAGATCATAATTCTTGATGTGGTTGCCTTGCGGATCTTCTTTTTTGATGGCACGGAAGGCAGTTGGAGCGGTAAACAGCACACTGACTTTGTGTTGTTCAATAACTCGCCAGAATGCGCCTGGATCTGGTGTGCCGACCGGTTTTCCTTCATAGAGAATGGTCGTGCAGCCATGTAATAACGGTGCATAGACAATATAGGAATGCCCGACAACCCAGCCGACATCTGATGCTGCCCAGTAGACGTCACCCGGGGACACACCATAGACATTTTGCATCGACCACTTCATGGCCACGGCATGGCCACCATTGTCCCTTACCACGCCTTTCGGTTGTCCGGTTGTGCCTGATGTGTACAGAATATACAAGGGGTCGGTAGCCGCCACAGCGACACAATCTGCGGGGCTGGCTGTAGCCGTGACTTCAGCCCAGTCGACATCCCGTTCTGTATTCATGCTGGCAGTGGCTTGTGGTCGCTGCAAAACGACACAATGAGAAACTTCGTGTTCGGCCAGATCCAGGGCCTTGTCAAGCAGAGGTTTGTATTCAATAATCCGGTTGACCTCGATACCGCAGGAAGCACTGATGATGACTTTTGGTTTGGCATCATCAATACGGGTTGCGAGTTCATTTGCGGCAAAACCGCCAAATACAACCGAGTGTATGGCGCCTAGACGTGCACAAGCCAGCATGGCGATCGCAGCCTCCGGAATCATCGGCATGTAGATGATGACACGATCACCTTTTTCGACGCCAAGATTGCGAAGTGCACCGGCGAAGATCGCAACTTCGTCGCGCAATTGACGGTAACTGTAGTGTTTGACCTGACCGGTTACCGGGCTATCATAAATCAGGGCATCCTGATCAGCTCGACCTCCTTCGACATGTCGATCCAGACAGTTGTAGCAGGTATTGAGTTCCCCACCGCTGAACCAGTGATAAAAGGGCGCTTGAGTGCTGTCAAGGACATTGCTCCAGGGTTTATACCAGTCGATCTCTTTTCCGGCTCGTCCCCAGAATTGATCCGGGTGTTGGATGGATTCATTATATTGTGTTTGATATTGGCCGGACATACTACCTCCCTTTAAATGTGATGGTATATGCAGAAGTAAGAGATTTTAAAAAGTCAATTACAGAGTATTGAGACTCGCAGCAACTGTGTTGGTTTGATAACCGGAGTCACTTTCAGGGCAATCTTAGCATATTCAAAACATGTTAACAGGCAACTGCAACCAGCATGTGAGTCGGGAGCTCTTGTCCTCGATCGATAGCACATGATTCCTGAACCTGATACTGATATAATCCGGCGCCGTCTTTATGTCATTACCGGTTGAGGAGGGAGCAATCTCCCCGGTCTGTGAATCCATACCTTTTTCTGCATATTCATCCTACTCAAGCGAGGTTGTCCATGAGCAAGAACTCATTTCAGGCAAAACAGACATTGTCATTGCAACAACAACAGTACGAGATGTTCAATGTTCGGGCTTTGGAGTCTCTTGGTGATGTTGCGAGTCTGCCTTTCTCATTGAAGATACTGCTTGAAAATCTTCTCCGTCATGAAGACGGGGTTGCCGTTACGGCCAGTGACATCGAGGCATTGTTGCAATGGGATCCTGCGGCGGAGCCTCAGACTGAAATTGCATTCACCCCGGCCAGAGTATTATTGCAGGATTTCACCGGTGTTCCTGCCGTGGTCGATTTGGCCGTCATGCGTGATGCCATGGTGGATCTGGGAGGTAGTCCGGATCAAATAAACCCATTGTCGCGTGCCGACCTGGTGATCGACCATTCTGTCATGGTCGACTATTTTGGCTCAAGCTCAGCGCTGGCAAAAAACAGTGATATGGAATATCAGCGCAACGGTGAACGTTACGCTTTCCTGCGTTGGGGTAAAGACGCATTTGATAATTTTGAGGTTGTACCGCCGGATACCGGTATCGTGCACCAGGTCAATATTGAATTTCTGGCTGGTGTTGAACTGACCCGCGACAAGGACGGCGTAAACCAGGTTTTTCCTGATACCCTGGTTGGTACTGACTCGCATACCACCATGGTCAATGGTCTTGGGGTGTTGGGCTGGGGTGTCGGTGGCATCGAGGCTGAGGCCGCCATGCTGGGTCAACCGGTAACGATGCTGATTCCGCAAGTCGTGGGTTTCCGTTTGTTCGGGACATTACCAGAAGGGCGCACCAGCACTGATTTGGTGCTGACCATTGTAGAACGTTTGCGTGAACTGGGCGTGGTCGGCAAATTTGTAGAATTCTTTGGTGATGGTCTGGATCAACTGACGGTAGCCGACCGAGCCACAATTGCCAATATGGCTCCGGAATATGGAGCCACATGCGGGTTGTTTCCAGTAGACCAGGAAACCCTGAACTACCTGCATCTTACCGGTCGCAGTACAACCCAGGTCGCGCTGGTGGAAGCTTATGCCAAGGCACAGGGGATGTTTCGACAAGCCGGTTCACCCGCAGCCCGTTATACCACGACCCTGGAACTGGACCTGTCGACGATCAAGGCTTCTATAGCCGGACCAAAACGGCCACAGGACCGTATCGAACTGACAGCTGCGGCTGCAGTGACCACCGCCGCAGCTGAAAAACTTGCTGTAGCCCGTAATGGTTCAGGGCGAGCCGATGTGGAGCTGAACGGTCAGCAATTCACCCTGCAGGATAATGCTGTTGTCATCGCCGCAATCACCAGTTGTACCAATACTTCCAACCCAGGGGTCATCATGGGTGCAGGTCTGTTGGCAGAAAAAGCCGTAGCCAGGGGCCTGACGGTCAAACCCTGGGTCAAAACTTCTCTGGCCCCCGGTTCACAAGTGGTGACGGCCTATCTGGAAAAAGCCGGTTTGCTCGAACCCCTGTCGAAGCTTGGCTTTGATGTTGTAGGTTACGGTTGTACAACCTGTATCGGTAATTCAGGCCCTTTGCCAGCAGCTATCAGTGAAGCGATTCATGCCGAAGAGATCGTTGCCTCGGCGGTATTGTCCGGTAATCGAAACTTCGAAGGCCGTATTCATGCCGATGTGCAAATGAATTTTCTGGCGTCACCACCACTGGTTGTGGCCTATGCCATTGCTGGCACCATGGGGATCGACCTGGAGCAGCAGCCCTTGGGTCAGGATAACCAGGGGCAGGACGTGTATTTGCGTGACATCTGGCCAAGTCAGCATGAGATTCAGACTGCCATCACCAAAGCCTTGACACGTGAGGTATTTACCTCGAAATATGCCGATGTATTTACCGGGGATCAACGTTGGCAGGCGATTTCGACTACAGCCAGCAGTCGTTTTGACTGGGATAAGAAATCAACCTATGTGCGCAAACCACCTTACTTCGACGGCATAACATCCAGTGCTCCCGGGATCCCGAAAATCAGGGGTGCCAGGGTTCTGGCCCTGCTCGGTGACAGCATTACTACCGACCATATTTCACCTGCAGGCGCCATCATGGCCGATAATCCGGCCGGTATTTATCTGCAGGAGCGCGGAGTTGCGGTAAAAGATTTTAACTCTTATGGCTCGCGGCGGGGTAATCATGAGGTGATGATGCGTGGTACCTTTGCCAATATTCGTTTGCGTAATGAGATGGCACCCGGTACAGAAGGTGGCTGGACCTGTTTACAGCCAGATGGCGAACAAATGAGTATCTTTGACGCCTCGGAACTTTACCGGCAGAAGAATATACCGCTGGCTGTTATTGCCGGGAAGGAATACGGTACCGGATCATCGCGTGACTGGGCGGCGAAGGGGCCTTCATTACTTGGTGTGCGTCTGGTGATCGCGGAGAGTTTTGAGCGCATTCATCGCTCCAATCTGGTGGGCATGGGTATCTTGCCATTGCAGTTTCTTGCGGGTCAGAATCGCAAGACACTGGGTCTTGATGGCTCAGAAACCCTGTCAGTTGAAAATCTTGAGAATGGTGCAGAAACGGTAGATATTGTTGTCCAGGGGGCTGATCAAACAAAACGGTTCACAGCCAAAGTGAGAATTGATACGCCCATGGAATGGGATTATTTTGCCAATGGCGGCATCCTGCATTTTGTTTTACGTCAACTGGCCGGGAAATCCGGCGTTCAGTAAATCTGCATAGACAGGAGTGCGTTCAATGTTGACGATCCTCGCTTGTCTACAGCAATGGATGAACATGTTCTGCAATAGATTGAACGGATTCTGACGGTGTGTCGCTGGATTGCCTATGCCGGCGCACCGCGCGCATTGGAAGATTTCGTATTCGATCAGAAAATGTCACTGATTGAACAGAGTCGTCACGCTCGAAAATCGAAAACGGAAGTCAATGGGGATGGTTTTGGTATCGGCTGGTATGGACGTGGCGAACAACCGGGACTGTTTCGTGATGTCTTGCCGGCCTGGAGTGATGCCAACCTGCGTAGTTTGTGTGAACATATTGTGTCGCCAATTTTTATCGCCCACATTCGGGCCGCAACGGGGACCGCGACCAATCGGCAGAACTGCCATCCCTTTGTAAAAGGGCGATATATGTTTGCGCACAATGGCCAGGTTGGTGGCTATTGCAGGGTCAGAAGGGCACTCGAAACGTTGTTGCCAGATGCTTTGTATCATTACCGGCAGGGCACCACGGACAGCGAGATTCTGTTTTTGCTGTTGGTCCATTAC
>CAZTLH010000111.1:0-8203 GCA_964614335.1 uncultured Gammaproteobacteria bacterium | reverse complement strand
CCTGAATGGTATAGCGCACATTCGGAAAACCGCGGGAAGTAACATGGGTTGATCGAAAGCTTTTTGGCGCGCCGTCCAGCGCCTCGATATCATAGAATTTGGCCCGGATCGCGGCATGTGGACAGACGATGGAGCAATTGCCGCACTGAATACACAACTCGGGTACCCAGATCGGTATTTCATGAGCAATATTGCGTTTTTCCCATTGACTGGTCCCGGTTGGATAGGTACCGTCATCAGGCAACAGACTGACCGGGATCTGATCGCCCTTGCCATTGTACATTTGGGCCGTAACTGTTCTGGCAAATTTCGGGGCATGTCCAAAATTCCCATGTGGTGTGCTTGCCAGTTGCGATGAAACCATCGATGGCACCTCGACCTGGTGCAGGTGCACCAGAGCCTGATCGATGGCAGAAAAATTTCGACGTACAATTTCTTCGCCCTTTCTGGCATAGGATTTTTTTGCAGCCTGTTTGATCTTTTCGATGGCCTGATCGCGTGGCATAACACCCGACAAGGCAAAGAAACAGGTTTGCATCACCGTATTGATCCGCCGACCCATCCCGACAGATCGTGCGACCTTGGCGCCGTCAATGACATAAAACCGAATTTTTTTGTCGATGATCACCTGTTGTACCGCAGCCGGGATTTGTTCCCAGACCGTGTGCTGATCATAGGGACTATTGAGCAGGAAGATCGCACCGGGTTGTGCACACAGCAACATTTCCGAATAGTGAATAAAATTGAATTGATGGCAGGCAATAAAATTGGCAGTTTCAATCAAATACGGTGCCCGGATCGGTTCCGGTCCAAAGCGCAGGTGTGAGATCGTCTGTGAACCGGCTTTTTTGGAATCATAGACAAAATAGCCCTGGGCATAGATGCCCGGTTCACTGCCGATGATCTTGATGCTGTTTTTATTGGCCCCGACCGTGCCGTCGGAACCCAGACCAAAAAACAATGCCCGGACGACATTGTCAGATTCGATATTCAGGGTCTCGGTGACTTCCAGACTGGTGTCGGTGACATCATCGTTAATGCCGATGGTAAAACCATTTTTTGGCCCGGATTGTTGCAATTCCTGAAATATCCTTGCTACCATCGATGGGGTAAATTCCTTGCTGCTCAGGCCATAGCGTCCACCAATAATCCTGGGCATTGCCGAAATTTGTCGACTGGAGTACGCCTGACCCAATACCGTTACCACATCTTTATAGAGTGGTTCTCCATCACCACCTGGTTCTTTAGTGCGATCCATTACGGCAATTCTTTGCGCGGCTTGTGGCAGAGCCTGGAGAAAATGACGCGCACTGAAAGGGCGGTATAAACGCACCCGCAATACACCCACCGCATCACCATGCTGGTTGAGGTAATCGGCTGTGGTGATCGCTGTTTCCGAACCGGAACCCATAATAATTATGACCCGTTCGGCATCCGGAGCACCATAATACTCAAACAAACCGTATTTACGATCAGTCAGCACAGTAAATCGCTCCAGGGCCCGGTCTACTGCATCGATGGTCTGGAGATAGTAGGGATTTGATGATTCCCGTGACTGAAAATAAGTGTCCGGATTTTGCGCGGTTCCACGCATAAACGGCTGATCCGGATTCAGTGCCCTGGCGCGGTGGTTATAGACCAGCTGATCATCGATCATGGCACGAATCTGCTCATCACTGAGCAGATGAATTTTACTGACTTCATGGGAGGTGCGAAAGCCGTCAAAAAAGTGCACAAAGGGCACCCGCGACTCCAGTGTAACCGCCTGGGTAACCAATGCCATATCATGGGCTTCCTGGACCGAGGCTGAGGCCAACAGAGCAAAACCGGTCATACGGACCGCCATTACATCCTGGTGATCACCGAAGATGGACAACCCCTGGGTCGACAGGGAACGGGCCGCCACATGAAAGACGGTCGGTGTCAATTCACCGGCAATCTTGTACATATTGGGGATCATCAGCAATAACCCCTGAGAGGCCGTAAAGGTGGTGGTCAAGGCGCCTGTTTGTAACGCACCATGGACCGCGCCTGCAGCACCCCCTTCACTCTGCATCTCCACAACCAGCGGGATATTATCCCAGATATTGGTCAAACCCTGGCTGGCCCATTGATCCGCTAGTTCCGCCATGGTTGAAGAGGGAGTGATCGGATAAATAGCACAAACTTCATTGGTTCGAAAAGCGATATGCGCGGCGGCTTCGCCACCATCAATCGTCTTTTCTATTAAATTCTCAGTTACAGATCTGTTTACCGTCATGATCACTTGCCATCATCAAAGGGAATGAAAATCAACCATATGAATGGCTGCTGTAGGGCATTGCAGGGAGCAGGCACTGCAACCGGTGCATCTGGAATAATCGACCTGGTAAAAACGATCGGGACCCAGTTTGATAATGGCATTTTCCGGACAGGCACCAAAACAGCCATCACAGGCAAAACAGTTGCCGCAGCTATAACAGCGATGGGCTTCGTAGCTTGCCTCCGGCCGTGTCAAACCGCCCAATACTTCATCAAAAGAGCGGGAGCGGTCTTCCGCCGGGATTACCGGCTGCTCTGAAACCCGGGCATCGGTGTAATACCAAAGATGCAGGGCTTCGAAGGCCACCACCGGTGTTTTTTCAACCGGATTGTGCACGCCACCGGAGAGAAAGGCATGGATATTTTGTGCCGCTTTTTTTCCATGACCAGTGGCAATGGTAACCGTACGCTCACTGGGGACCATATCACCACCAGCAAAAATACCTGCAGCGGCTGTCATTAACTGCTGATCCACCTGTACTGTGCCATCGGGGTTGTGACCAATTTCCGGGTAACTTTTCAGCAATTCAGAGTCGACATTCTGTCCCAGCGCCATAATCAGCGAGTCGGCAACCAGTACCTCAAATTCCCCCGTCGGTTGTGGTCGGCCATTTTTATCCAGCGCCATTTTTTCCACCGTGATCTGATCCACATCGATCGCCTTGATGGTGCGCAACCAGTTGATTTTTACACCCTCTTCCAGCGCCTCTTCGGCTTCAATCTGGTGGGCAGGCATATTCTCCATATCCCGACGATAAATAATGAGGGCTTCTTCGGCACCCAGACGTTTGGCAGTACGTGCCGCATCCATGGCGGTATTCCCACCACCATAGACGGCTACCTTACGTCCTAATCGCAGATTTTTTCCTGAACCCACATCACGGAGATAACTGACGGCATCCATAATACGACCCGCTTCCCGGGCAGGAATATCGATTTTTTTGCTGATGTGTGCGCCAACGGCCACAAAAACTGCATCGAACAGGCCCTCATCCTTTTCCTGACGCAAATCTTCTGTTTTGTGATCAAGGGTAATTTTCACCCCCATATCCTCGATACGACTGACTTCAGCCCGCAACACTGCTCTGGGCAGGCGATAGGCCGGAATACCGAAATGCATCATGCCACCAGCTATTGGTCCGGCATCGCGGATCTCGACATCGTGGCCCATACGGCGCAAATGATAGGCAGCAGACAACCCGCTGGGACCGGCACCTACCACGAGTACACGTTTGCCTGAATGATGACTGGACATTTTTGGCTTCCAGCCTTTTTCCAGCGCCAGATCACCAAGAAAGCGTTCTACCTGATGAATGCTGACTGCATTGTCGATATGACCGCGATTACAGGATGACTCACAGGGATGATAGCAAACCCTCCCGTGGACTGCCGGCATGGGGTTATTTTCGATCAATAATTGCCAGGCTTCTTCGAACTGTTTGTTACAAACCTTATCCAGCCAGCCCTGGATGTTCTCACCCGCCGGACAGGCCTGATTGCAGGGCGGCATAAAGTTCTGATAGACCGGCCTCTTATGCGCCGAGGGACCTGTACCATCACTTTTCTTTAAATCCGGTGGTGAGGTTAAATCTTTGTGTTCAAAAGAAAATTGCGGATTATTCATACCCCGGTATCCTCAAATCATCATTGATCAGTCAATTAAAAATGATGCTGCGTTAAGACTGGTTCACCAAAAGGTGGTGCAGTTTGTTACAACAACCCCGGTAATTATACAAAATTTCAGACTCGGTCTAACCGAGCCAGATCAAGAAATCCGTAGTTTGTGACGATGAACATCAACGGTCAATGGTCATAATTTCCGACGGTTTGAATACCTTCCAGATAACCAATTACCGCATCGGGGTCTTCATGAACAAGAAGTAACACCAAGTCTCCTTTTTGAGCCCATTGCAGGGCCTCACGTACGGCATCCATTTCCTCCTCCTGATATCCCAGCACTTGTTCGGCAACTCCACAACGAGCAAACTCATCCCGCAACAGCGCGACAACCTCACCCCCGGCACGCCCCCTGGTATAACGAGCCAATTCCTTGATAATGATGCGTTCGGCATTCACCGCAGCGGCTTCGCGTGCCAGTTGACGAATGGCCTGATCGGAACGATCACCGGCCTGGCCAATCAGCAGCAAACGCCTTTGCGCAGGGATACGTTGCGTCATCTCGAATATGGCATGCATGCCATGCGGATTATGGGCAAAATCAACAATGATTTTCGCCCCATTGATTTCAAATAGATTGCCACGCCCGGGGTTGGCCTGGTCTTGCATGCTACGAAAGGCTTCTGTCATGGCAGACATGGGCATATTGAGGGCAAGACACAAGCCGGCAACCCCTAAAACATTGGCAATATTGTGTATCGCAGCGCCATTCAGGGTCAGTGGTATATCGCTAACCGCAATCAGGGAACTTGTGATGTCACCGGTTTGCAGCATAACCTGCCCCTGTTCCAGCCAACAGGCTCTGCCCCCGCAACGACGATGCGCCAGTAACACTGGATTATCCGGATCGAGACTGAACCACGTGATCGCCGCTGTACTATCCTGTGAAAGATGGACCAGTAGCGGATCATCGGCGTTCAGAACCAATTGTCCACTGTCCCTGACAGCACGACTTGCAACCCACTTCAGTCGCGCCAGACTGGCGAGATCAGGCAGGCCAAATTCGCCAAGATGATCTTCGGCGATATTGGTAATTAAAACGGCATCGACCTGTTCCAGTGCCAACCCACGACGTAAAATACCACCTCGTGCTGTTTCGAGAATAGCGACATCAACCCTTTGATCTCGTAGAATATTACGTGCGCCACCAGGTCCGGAATAATCGCCATGATCGATGATTTCATCGTTCACAGAAATCCAGTTGGTCGAACTCAAGCCCGTCACATGACCAGCTGCCCGGGCTACAGCGGCAGCGAGACGAACCGAGGTCGTTTTACCGTTGGTCCCAGTGACCAGCGCGACCGGTATGCGAAACAAATCATCCCAGCAAATCGCACCGGGACGTTCCACTTCCGTAGCTGGCCAGCATCGACTACCCGCACCCAGGCCAATACTGATCCATTTATCATCAACAAGACACGGCAACTCGCGTTCCCGTGCAGCCGTTTGCAATGCCATCAAGACAGGTTTGCTTTCCTCGGCGATCCGCTCCTGCAGCCGAGCTGTAGCCGCTTGCAGCTCAGGTTCAGCGTCACCTGCAAACACGGCACAGGCGGCTTCCCAGGCCCATTCGTTGACTTCGGTTGCGGCATACAGAGCATCACCGGGCGCAGCGAAGGCCAAACTGACATCACCCGCTTGTCTGGACTCGTGATAAAAGATCCGTGTTGGCGCGTCCGCCCACCCGACGGCTTCCAACATACGGTGCAACTGACATTGCCATGCTGTGATCAGTGCTTGTGCTTCATCTGCAGCCAGACGCACATCCAGTACCGCACTCGGCCGATCCCATAACAGATTCAGACCGGTGAGACGGCGCGAATCAAGTAGCTCCATGGGTCAGTCCGATTCTTCGCGGGCGAGACGCACGCCCCGCTCATCCCGTATCAGCTTCAGATCGTCATCCAGCTGGAACAGTCCATCCTGTGGCAGTGAGACCTGTACGTCGACTGGTTTGTGCTCGACGTTCTGCTGTTCACCGACATTAAAGTAGATGACCTGTTTCCAGCTGCGTTTGATATTATCGGCCAGCATCAGCAGCAAGTCACCGCTGCCAGCGGAATCAAGAGCGGCCTCGGTAGCCTCCTGTTCATCGGCAATGATCTCGATCTGTTCTGATTTGACACCATTGTCGAGTAATCCCCTGGCCAGCATTTCCGGTATTTCACGTGGACCACGACCACGCAGGCGATCATCACGGCGACAGATATAGTGATCAAAGTGCCCGGCGACCAGAGCAGCAATTTCGGCAATATCCTGATCACGCCGATCACCCGGAGCCGCCATGACAATCCGTTTATGTCCCTCGATTTCAAACTGATCCACGAGCTGACACATGGCACGCACGGCTGCCGGGTTGTGGGCGTAATCGACAATGACTTTAAAGGGATGCTCGTCATAGACATTCATCCGACCCGGGGCCTGAAAAAAAGTACTGTCGAAGGTGCGCAACCCATGCCGAATATTTTCCAGATCTTCACCCAGACCATAAGCCAGTGCCGCGGCAAACATGGCATTTTGGACATTGTGCAGCGCCCTCCCTTCCAGGGTCGCAGGAATTAAATGCGTCCAGACCAGCGGGATATGAGCACCGTTATTGGCATACAGGGTAATCATATGCCCATTCATCCCCTGTTCCAGCACCACGGCCATGCCATTGGCCTTGATGTGTTCCTTGACCAGTGGGTGGGACGGATTCATGGTGACATAACAAAGCTGACTGGCTTGTGTATAGTCGGCCATTTTCAGACATTGTGGATCGTCGGCGTTGAGTACCGCCAGATCCTTGGCCACTTCGACAACAATCCGCTTGACCTCGGCCAATTGCTCCACGGTATCGATACCACGCATACCCAGGTGGTCGGCAGTGACATTGAGACAGGCTGACACATTACTGTGCTGATAGCCAAGACCGCGTCGCAATATGCCACCACGAGCGGTTTCCATCACCGCCGCATCAACCGTCGGGTCACGTAAAACCATCTGGGCCGAGACCGGTCCGGTCATATCGCCTTCGACGGTCAATCGACCATCAATATAGACTCCGTCGGTACTGGTCAGGCCGACGGTGTGACCCGAAAGTTTGAGAATATGAGCCAACATTCTCGAACAGGTCGTCTTGCCATTGGTGCCGGTGATGGCAGCGATCGGAATACGACTCGGCGCGGCGGCTGGAAACAGCATATCAATCACCGGCCCGGCGACATCCCTTGGTGTACCTTCACTGGGCGACACATGCATACGAAAACCAGGCCCTGCATTAACCTCACATATGGCACCACCGGTTTCACGATAGGATTTGGTGATATCACTGGTCAAAAAGTCGACACCGCCGACATCCAGATCAATCGCCCGGATCGCACGCACTGCCATATCAATATTGTCCGGATGAATCACATCCGTGACATCGATCGCTGTACCACCGGTGGAAAGATTGGCCGTACTTCGAAGATACACGATCTCCCCGGCAGGAGGCACGCTGTCGTGATCATAGCCTTTTTCGGCCAGCAGCCGATCTGCCTGATGGTCAAATTCAATACGGGTCAGCACTTTTTCGTGGCCGATACCACGGCGCGGGTCACTGTTCACTTCATCGACCAACTCGGTAATGTTGTGACTGCCATCCCCCACCACATGTCCGGGAACACGCTTGGCGGCAGCTACCAGTTTGCCGTCAACGACCAACAGACGATGATCCAGGCCGACAATAAAGCTTTCGACCAGCACTGCCCGATTGTGTTCACGTGCCTTGGCAAAAGCCACCTCGATCTCTTCGGGCGTATTCAGATCAATCGATACCCCGCGGCCATGATTGGCATCCAGGGGCTTGATAACCACCGGATATCCGATCCGCTCTGCTGCACGGACCGCACGCTCGGCGTTATAGACCACATATTGGCGTGGCACCGGCAGACCGAGATCAGCCAAAATGGTATGGGCTTCTTCCTTGTCAGAGGCCAGATCGACGGCGATCTGACGCGTATTACCGGTGACCGTAGCCTGGATGCGTTTTTGAAAACGACCGTGACCAAACTGGATCAGACTGTATCGATTCAAACGTAACCAGGGAATATCGCGTTGCTCAGCGGCCTCTACCAGGGATGCAGTGCTGGGACCCAAAGCACGACGCTGCGCGTAACGAATAAAAACATCCCGTTGATCGCTGAAGTCAAAATCGTCACCCTGGCCATTCATTTCAACAGGCAATAAGGCCTTGATCAGTGCC
>CAZTLH010000110.1:0-8231 GCA_964614335.1 uncultured Gammaproteobacteria bacterium | reverse complement strand
TGCAGTCCCCGGGGACAACCGGGGACTAACGCGGTGCGCTGGTGGGGTGCGTGAGTGGGTGGTAGGCGCCAGCTCGCGGCCTTGTATCCTCTACAGGCTGTTGCACTGGTCATGATTGATTCCGCCGGTCCCCTGACGGGTCGTCCTGGTGCCACTGCGACACAACTCAGGCGCGCTCTGGCGATGCAGAAACATCAGCTCCGGCCGCGTTATTACCCGGACGTTGAAGCCATGGCGCAAAGAAGGGCAGAGGCGGGAGATCTCTCAATGACAGCAGCCCGGGCTCTGGTGGCGCGTAACCATTGTAGTACGGATAAGGGTCTGATATGGCGTAATGATCCAAAATTACGGTGGCAGACACCGGTCTATATGAGTGAAGCGCAGACTCAGGCATTGCTCGGTGAAGTGCAGGCCCCGACATTAATTATTCGTGCAGAAGACGGTTTGTTGACGAATTCTGATTTGGTGTCGGCTCGTTGTCGCTGTTTTCAAAGGGCCAGTCTGGTTACCTTGCCGGGCCATCATCATTTGCATATGAATTCACCGAAATCTGTGGCAAAATATATCATCAAATTTCTTAACGATGTGATAAATGTGGCGGATTAAATTCAATAAACTTAATTGTCTGGTCATTCAAGAAAAAGTTCAAAATTTTGACAGCACTGTTTGCGCATGCTATACCTCCAGTCTGTGTTCGATCTGTTGTGCAACAATTTCTTGACGGTGCACAATACTCGGCTTGTATGTGTCATCTCTAAACTGGAATTGCAATGAATAGACCTGAAAACGGTATATCTGACGGCAGTGATTTGGCGTTCGCGGTCTTACAGATCGTGATCATTGCCAATGTTCCTGAAACCCGTACCTATTTACGCAATGTGCTGGAATTTGCGGGCTGTTCTAATGTGTGTGACTGTGCTTACACGCAATGGCAGGAAGTCTGTAGCCAGACATCGGCCGTTGATTTGTTGTTATTGACAGTAACAGCCGCCGATCCGGTGCTGGAGACCCTGATAGCGTTGAAAAAAACCTATCCACAAACGCCGATCTTTCTGGTCTATCCTGAGACCGAGAACCGTCTCCATGATCCTAAATTTGAAACTCATATTCTGGGACAAGTCTATACTCCATTGCAGTTCCCACAATTATCGAATATCTTGCAACGCGCCATTCTGTCTATGGCCCAACAATGTTCAGATCGGAAACGTTCGCTGGAGCTGGTCCAGAATCTGGTTGGAAGTAGTCAGCAAATCAAGGAAATACGCCACGCGGTAGAACAAGTCGCGAACTCTGAGGCGACTGTTTTGGTGCTTGGTGAAACCGGTACCGGGAAGGAGGTTGTGGCGAGGAATTTACACGATTTCTCATCCCGTCGCGGCAAGCCCTTTGTCCCGGTAAATTGTGGAGCTATACCATCCGACCTGCTCGAAAGTGAATTATTCGGTCATGAGAAAGGGGCATTTACTGGTGCCATATCGGCCCGCAAGGGTCGTTTTGAACTGGCTGAAGGCGGCACCCTGTTTCTGGACGAAATCGGTGATATGAGTCTGTCCATGCAGGTCAAGTTGTTACGGGTTTTACAGGAACGTAGTTTTGAAAGACTGGGCAGTAATAAAACGATCGAAGCTAATATGCGGGTTATCGCCGCGACACATCGTGATCTTGAGCAACGTATTGCGGAAGGGAAATTCCGTGAGGACCTGTATTATCGTTTGAATGTTTTTCCGGTTGCTGTGCCACCACTGCGACAACGACGGGATGATATTCCTCCGCTGATTCAGGAACTCAGTACACGTTTGGAGCTCTCAGGTCGTGGTAGTGTGCGTTTGACTGCGGAGTGTATCGAGGTGTTATGTCAGTATTCGTGGCCGGGCAATGTTCGTGAATTGGCTAATCTGGTTGAGCGTCTGATGATTCTCTTTCCCTATCAAATCGTGGATATATTTGATTTGCCGGAGCGTTTCAGACCCGGTATTGCTATATCGGCCCAATCACCGCTAAGTCGCTCTGAGCCGGTTGACTCCACACAGTTGATCGGTGAATTATCCGGTCGCAGGTTGCCGGCAGCGGGTCTTGATATGAAACGATATCTGTCAGAACAGGAACAGCAGTTGATTGACCAGGCGCTACAACAGACCGATGGGGTCGTAGCCAAGGCGGCGCGTTTGTTGAATATGCGTCGGACCACCCTGGTGGAGAAAATGCGCAAGTACGGACATTACGATGCTGCAGATCGTCAGGATTCTGACAGCACACTGGCGAGCACGGTCTAGCATGATGTTGAAATTCTGACACAAGACTGCAATGCCGGCTCGATATGTCTTTATGTGATTGCTGGATACTTTTCTATTGATGCCAATAAAATTCGTTTTGATACATGTAATTACAGTAACCATCGACCTGTGATGGTGTTGTTTGTTGTCACGCAGGCGTACTTTTTTTTACCATTCAGACAGCGGAATATTTGCGGCACAAATATTGCACTATGGGCTGATAAGGCTGATAAGGCTGATAAGGCTGATTGCATACAGATGAGAACGTATGGTTTGTATGTACAGACATTGGACAAGTCATTTCAGTGTGGTGGCAATAGCATGAAGTGGTCAACGATGGTCAACAGAATCGGGAGTGGAGCAGGTGCAAAGCAGTAGTTGCAAACAAAATCTTGCAGACGAATCTACAGCTATAGAAACGGAAGACCAACGCCTGCGTCGTTTGCTGGACGCCTTGCCCGGCGGGATTGTAGTGCTGGATGGTGAAGGCCGTGTTAGTGATATCAATACCACCGGCCGGGCCTGGTTTGGTGAATTGGTGACCCGGCCCTGGTATAGCGTGGTTGCCCAATTGTTCGAGTCGACAGCGGATGGGTCAGAAGATGTGGTGCTGAAAAATGGTCAACAGCTGGCGGTCACCACCTGCCCGATGGCAGGTCAGGCGGGGCAGATCCTGTTGTTCCAGGATGTTACAAAATCGCGTCAGCAGCAGCAGCAGTACAGCCGGGCCAGTCGTTTGCAGGCCATGGGTGAGACAGCAGCCCATCTGGCGCACCAGATCCGGACACCCCTGGCAACTGCCTTGTTGTATTTGTCCCACCTTGATCAAACCACAGAGCATAGCCGACAGATTGCGGAGAAAATTCGCGAACGGTTGCGTCATCTGGAGTCTTTGATCGAGGATATGCTGATTTTTGCCCGTGGTGGCAGTCAGATAACCGAGAAGCTGAGTGTTTCCGAGCTGTTGCAGACCACTGTCTTGAACCAGCAGAGTCATTTCAAAAAACAACGGGTAGACTTGCATCTGCATGTGGCGGACGAAGATCTGCTGATCCGGGGTAATCGTGATGCTTTGGCAGGCGTCATCGATAATCTACTGGTCAACGCCTTGCAAATCCTTACGGAGTCGGAAACTGCCAATGCGGCAGTGATTGTTAATATCAGAAAAGACTCTCAGGAGGTCAGTGTCGTGGTCGAGGATAATGGCCCTGGAATCGGGGTCGCTGAATGTAGCCGCATATTCGAACCATTTTTTACCACACGTGCCAAAGGCACCGGTCTGGGCCTAGCGGTAGTACAGCTGGTCATGCAGGCACATCACGGATCCGTGGAAGTATTGCCGGTGACGACAGGGGCCAGTTTCGAACTGCGATTGCCATTAATACCTGAATTGATGGAGAATTGGACACCGACCGATGCTGTGGGGAGACGGTTGCCGTGAAAAAGCCAATGATTCTGGTTGTCGAAGATGATACGGCATTGTGCGATGCGCTCGTGGAAACCTTGCGTCTGGCGCAATATCGGGTTCTGGCCGCCGATGGCAGTGCCCGGGCTTTGCAAATACTGGATATGGAGAAAGTCGATCTCGTCATTAGTGACGTTCGTATGCCCGGGATGTCCGGGCATGTGTTGCTACGAAAAATTCGTGACAAACACCCACAAACCATCGTTTTGTTGATGACCGCGTATGGCAGTATTCAACAGGCTGTCGAAGCCATGCGTGACGGCGCTGTAGATTATCTGGTCAAGCCATTCGAGGCCCAGGTGCTGGTCAATACGGTAGAACGTTATTTGCCGGCTGTTGTTCAAGATGGTGAAGTGATTGCCGAAGATTCAGTCACACTGGACTTGCTGCAGTTGGCCAAGCGGGTCGCGCAAACAGACTCGACGGTGATGATTACCGGAAGATCCGGCACTGGCAAGGAAGTCATAGCCCGGTTTATTCACCAGCAGTCAGCACGCTCTGCAGCCGGCTTTGTGGCCGTGAATTGTGCGGCTATCCCGGAAAACATGCTGGAAGCAACTCTGTTTGGATATGAGAAGGGAGCATTTACCGGCGCCTATCAAGCTTCGCCCGGGAAATTTGAATTGGCCCAGGGTGGAACCTTGTTACTTGATGAAATCTCAGAAATGGATCTCGGGCTGCAGGCCAAATTATTGCGGGTACTGCAGGAGCGGGAGGTTGAGCGTCTCGGTGGCAAAAAACTAATCTCTCTGGATGTTAGGGTGTTGGCAACCACCAACCGGGAGATCAGACAGGAAGTTGCTGCCAGGCGTTTTCGTGAGGATTTATATTACCGATTAAATGTGTTTCCCCTGCATTTGCCCACGCTGGCCAGTCGACCGGCAGATATTCTGCCACTGGCCCGCTATTTTCTACACCTGCACACACGTCTGGCGGGTCGAACCGAGGTCCAATTGAGTACAGCAGCGCAGACGGCGTTGCTGGCTTATCGTTGGCCGGGTAATGTTCGGGAGCTGGATAATCTGATGCAACGGGCATTGATCTTGCAGTTGGGTTCCTCCATTAAAGTTGAAGATTTGCAATTTGAGGCTATCCCCACGTCGGTGAATGAACATCCGGTATCTGCAGCGGTTATGGTTCCGCCACAGCCTGTGGAGCAATTTCAACCGGTAGCCGAGACGGAGGTAGAGAATCCATCACTGGGTGACGACCTGCGACAGCGTGAAGCGGAGGTCATCCTGGATTGTTTGCGTGAGGTCAATGGTCGGCGCAGTGAGGCAGCGACGGCACTCGGGATCAGTCAGCGAACACTGCGCTACAAACTTAAACGACTGCGTGATGCCGGATTTGTAATACCACAAACCCGAAATAGCAGGGCCGTGACATGAGACCTAACAATAAAACTGTTCAACAACCCATCGCACAGGATAAAACATGAATACTATCGATTCTGTTACGTTATTACAAAATATGCAGGCACTATCAGACCAGGCTGCGGGCAAACCGGCAATTGAAAACTCTCCAGCAAGTTCAGGATTTTCCGCGCTATTACGGTATTCCCTGGAACAGGCTAATGCTGCCCAGTTAAAAGCCGGGCAGCTCGGGGATGCCTATCAATTGGGTAACAAAAATATCCAGCTGGCTGAAGTCATGGTCGCTATGCAAAAAGCCAATGTGTCCTTCAGTGCAGTCACTGAAGTTCGTAATCGTCTGGTTTCAGCCTATCAGGACATTATGAATATGCAGGTATGAATGTTGTTAACCACGTTCAAAAATCAGAATAGGATAGGATAGGGCCATGGCTGTCGTAGATGCAGAAGTAGGTGGGCGCCAGTTGTCGTTACCGGCTGCCGGTTTTTCACGTTTACCGGCATTCAAACAAATTGGTTTTCTGATCGGGATCGCGGTCAGTGTGGCACTCGGTGTTGTCGTCACCCTGTGGTCTAGAACCCCGACCTATGAGCCACTTTACAGCCATCTTTCGGCACTGGAGAGCAGCGAGGTTATCAACAGCCTGAAACGCGCCGGTATACCCTACAAGCTTGACAGTACCAATGGTGTGGTGCTGGTGGCCGCAGCGGATATTCAACAGGCCCGGATCAAACTGGCCACCGAGGGCTTGCCACGCAGCTCCGGAGTCGGGTTTGAATCCTTGAACAAGAGTCAGGGATTCGGGGTCAGCCAGTTTATGGAAAATGCCCGTTATCAGCATGCATTGGAAGGCGAGTTGGCGAAGTCAATCGCATCATTGCGTAATATTCGTAGTGCCCGGGTTCATTTGGCGATCCCCAAACAGTCTGCATTTGTACGAAACCGTCGTCAGCCAACCGCTTCGGTGGTCCTGAATCGTTATCTGAGTGCCAATCTGTCGGATGAGGAGATTTCCGGTATCGTTTATCTGGTGTCATCGAGTGTCAATGAGCTAGCACCGGATCATGTCACTATTGTTGATCAAAAAGGACAGTTATTAACCGCTGGAGGTAGTTCTTCGGCGCTCGGACAAACATCTCGCCAGCGCAAGCAGACGAGCAGACTGGAAGGCGAATACGTACGTCGAATAGAAGATATCTTGACGCCTATCGTCGGTACTGGAAAAGTTCGGGCCCAGGTCAATGCAGATATTGACTACACGATAACCGAGCAGACCCAGGAACAGTTTGATCCCAAAAATAAGGTCATGCGTAGTGAGCAGTTAACCTCGCAGAGCCGGACGGGTTCAGTGATTGCCGGTGGTATACCCGGAGCATTGAGCAACCAGCCACCGGGTCAGGCAGCTGCGCCCCAAACTACAGCGACCAATGCTAATGCGACTGCACCCTCTGGTGCAAGCAGTGCCAATCAAACTGCACAAACTGGCGGTACCTCGAGCACAGCGCCGCCTTCATCCAGTTCGTCCAAGGTGATCCATAATTATGAGATCGATAAAACTATTCGTCATGTGCAACTGGCAACGGGCAAGGTAACCCGACTATCGATTGCTGTGGTGATCGACAAGCTTGTGACGCCTGATGCCAACGGTAAACCGGTCCCTCATCTCCTTTCTCCGGAGGAAGAAGGTCGATATCTTGCCCTGGCAAAACAGGCGGTAGGCTTTAGCGTGGCTCGTGGAGATACCATTACCTTGGTGAATACACCATTCTCAATTCCTGATACACCACCTCCACTACCGGATGTGCCAATCTGGAAGCAGCCCTGGGTCTGGGATATTGTAAAACAGGTTTCAGGGGCAATCTTCTTGTTGCTATTACTATTTACGGTGATCCGGCCTGCATTCAAGTCCCTGACTGGCCGTGAGATTGCAGAACGGACAGCAGAGCGTGAGGTCCTGGATCTGGAAATGGCTCGAAAAAGTGCTCAGCAGGGCCAAATGTCTGTGACTGGAGAGGGGCAACCCGCACTAGGTGGGCCGCAGGGTAAGGCGGAAATTGCGCAACTTGAGGCCCCTGGTACAGGTTATGAACAACAGCTTGATCTGGCCCAACAAATGGTCAGAGAGGACCCGAAAAGGGTTGCACAGGTCGTAAGAGGGTGGATGCAGCAAGATGGCTGAAGACCTCATCACAACCGAAGAGGACAATAAACTGACCGGTATAAGCCGTGCGGCTATCCTATTAATGGCCCTCGGTGCTGAGGATGCATCTCTGGTGATAAAGTACCTGAATACGCATGAGACGAGACGAGTTAGTCTGGAAATGACCAATCTGGGAAATATTAAAACAAATCAGGTGCAGGAGGTATTAGAGGATTTCCGGAATCAGGTAAGTTTCCAGACCGCACTTGGTGGCCAAGGAACGGAGAACTACATCCGATCCATACTTGGCAAGGCAATGGGAGAGGAAAAGGCTCGCACGCTTGTTAATGGAATTCTCTTGGGAGGTCAAGCAAATGGAATTGAGGAATTAAAATGGCTCGAGCCCCGCGCTATAGCCAATATGATCCATAATGAGCACCCACAAACGATATCTATTATTCTAAGTCTATTGGAAAGTGAGCAGTCAGCAGAGGTACTGCAAGCACTGCCAACAAATACCCGCTCTGATATTATGATGCGAATTGCTAACCTGGAAGGTGTACAGCCTACAGCTCTAGAGGAGTTGAATATCTTATTGGAAAGTCAGTTGACTGGTGCAAATAGTGGGCAACTCAGTACTGCCGGAGTGGCCGGCTCCCGCGCGGGTTGAACGAGGCTTTCGTGACACCCAGGGAGGGAGCGAATAGGATTGTCCGCGCGCATTTGGCGGTCATTACGCAGGACGTGTGGACGGCCTGGACGGCACCGAAGGAAGGTTGGCTTGGCTGAATCGGCTCGCAGACGCAGCCTCTACTTCTCGCCCGAAGAGCGCGGGCGGCGAATCGCGGAGCTCGTGCCGCAGGTAAAGCGCGTGGCGCGGCAGCTCGGGCGACGCCTCCCAAGCCGCGTAGACCTCGACGACCTGATCTCGGCGGGCACCGTGGGCCTCGTGGAGGCCGTGGACCGCTTCGACCCTGAGAAG
>CAZTLH010000109.1:6214-8231 GCA_964614335.1 uncultured Gammaproteobacteria bacterium | reverse complement strand
TTCCCATATTCAAAGCAATCTCTTTGAATTCGTTCCTCAGGGTTTCCGGTTCGACAACCTCCACTTGATCACCAAAGCCCAGTAACCACCAGCGAAGTTCGTTGGTGTTTTTTACCGTTGCCTTGAGTAGCAACTGATCTTGGTCGTAGGAGGAGATGATTTGATCAGGGTGGAGCGGTCTTTCTTGCAGGTGGTAGCCGATTTCTTTGTTGATAATGATTGTGAGGGCTATCTGTTTGCCGATGACAAAGCCCAGCTTGCCCGCAGAAATATAGCCATCAAGGCTAAAGTCGGTTGGTGTTGTTGATGGGGTATCCAGGCATTTCGCGGTCTGCATTCTGTGTAGTGTCAACAATCGAATATCCGCATAATCCCAGAATGTACAGACCAGATAAGCGAGTCCATCTTTCAAAACAAGCCCCAGTGGATTGATTTCGTATTCTTGTCGTTTCGGGTTTGCTCTGGGCTGGTAGCGGATATTTAGCCGGTTACCGAGCAATAGTGCTTTGTATACCGATTCCTGAACGGCGGGATCAATTTTCGGTAGTGACAGTGTGGGGCCGCGATTGATGACCCGGACTTTATTCATCCAGCCTGGAACCCCTTGTTTTGTTTGAATACGATCCAGAACATTCTTTGCTGCGGCGAAATGCGGGGCCAAGTGCCGGATGGTCGAGGTTGGTAACAGGGGTTCGAGATACTTGCCGGCCAGGACAAAAGCCAGTGCCGTGTGTGAATCCATCCCGGGTATGTCCATGACATCGGCATTGGCCATCCAGGACCAACCGAAGGGCTTGCTCTGGTCATCACAAACCAATGGATAGATAGTCTCAAACAAAGCCAGGTCGCGCTGAATGGTTCGCTGGTGTGTTGTAAAGCCTTCATCAGCCAGACGGAACTGAAGCTCCGTGGTGGAGATGCTGGACGGGTGACGGGGGATCAATCGCAGCATCTGCCATTGTCGCATCAGGGTGTCACTCATCGGTGGACTCCGGGTGGGTCGCTTCCTTTCGGGTCGATTCTTTTAGGCGTTTGCGGTCATAATCTTTGGCCGATCGATGCGCTTGTACCGGGGGCGCGCTTTTCTTTCGCACCTTGATCGCAGTGGTTTTAATAACACCAACATGAATTTTTTGCTTACTGGCCATGGTTACCAACACACCTCGACCATTTTGGCCGAAATCGGTAAATGAATAAGTGTTTTCAATACGGGCTTGGCCGTGGCCAGTTCAACCGCTTTTTTATAGGTAGCCAGCTGAGGAGCGTATTTTTTGGCATGCTCCTCGTCATCTTGACCCGGATAACTTTTGTGATCGATGATGATATAACCATCGGCAAGTTCGAGTAATAAATCCAGCCAGCCCTGTACGCGCTGGTGATTTTCCAGGATCATGGTCATGGGCCACTCACGCATTACCCGAGCTGTTGGATAATCCCGGGCAATAAATTCATTCAAACGGTCGCTGGCTAACTGCATATGAGTAGTGCTAATAACCCCGGGCACTTGCCAGCGGGCAAGCAAGTTTGTGGCCATTGCCTGACGTTTGTCATGGCTATTTGTAGCACAATCCGCACCTAGAAAGCCATGCAGGGCATTGCCAAAATCTGCCATATCCGGCTTGCCCTGTATGGGCAAACGGTCGCCGAGTGTAGCGATAACTTTAGTTGTTACTGCGGTCTCATCCAGTGAGCCCCATCCTGCGCTACTGGGAGATTGCGTGGCTGGTGGATAGGCTGGTTGTGTGTCGACTGTGGCTGGCAGGTAACAGGGCTGGTCATCCATGAGGACAGCAGCGGGTTGATCCTCAGCGACCATCAATAGACGACTGGGTGCGACAAAATCGCGGCTCGTGCCATCGTCATCGGTTACGGTAATGGTATCCTTGCTAAAAGACAGGATCGACTGACCCTGTTTGTTTTGCAGTTCGTCTAGCCACTGTTGCTCGGTCTGTTTTTTGCCTTTCTCACGGACCAGAACCAGACCTTCTTTGGCGCGTGTCATCCCAACATACAGCAG
>CAZTLH010000109.1:0-6114 GCA_964614335.1 uncultured Gammaproteobacteria bacterium | reverse complement strand
CGATGCTGCATCATGGATTGAATACCCGTGGCCAATGCCTGATAACGCAGTGTTTTATTGCTGCCCTCAAGCGTCCAGGATTCCAGCCAGCCTCCTTCGGCTTCGGCGGCTCTGCTCTGGTGGATACGCAAAGCCACCTTGTCTGTGCCTATCTGGTGGAAGGTTGGCGTAAAGACGGTATTACAAAATTCTACTAACTGGCGTTTCGACCGCCAGGAGAACGGTAAAATATTATCGGTGTTTTGATGGGTTGCTTGTTGCTCTATTGTCTCCGCGACTGTACTCATCAAAACCGGATCGGTACCACGAAAACCATAGATGGCCTGTTTCTGATCGCCCACCCAGATGGCTTCCTGCGCCAATCTGGAAAACTGGATAAATAAGGCCAATTGAATGGGACTGGTATCCTGGAACTCATCCACCAGTAATAATTCGACACGTTCTTTGATGGCATCCGCAAAGGACGAGTTCTTGCTGACCATATCAAGCACCAATGCTTCCTGGTCGGTAAAATCCATCATCCCATATTCGTTTTTATAATCCGCATAGGATTCCAGCGCCTTGCCGGCACAGTGAAACACCCCCTCAATCATTTGCTGCATGTCAGCGCGGAATTGCGACTGTTTCAGGTGATCACCACAGTCTTTATTCGCACTCGCCCATGGTGCCCACAAGTCCTTCACAATGTCACTGCCGCGAACACCGATATTGATGTTCTCAAGCTCCATCCAGTCCCTCCAGGATAGTTCAGAGTGATTGCGCAATAGCGTATGAACGCGCTGAATCGTTTTCTTGGCAGGTTTGTTGACCTTCTCCTGGTTGTTGATCGCTTCGACAGCAGAAAAGATCGCAGCATGCAGGCGCTGCTCCTGACCTTGTGAGAATTTTGGTGTATGAGCCGCGCCCAACAAACTCTCCAGACTGTCCCATGAGTGCTGTGCCGAAGACTGCAGACTGGTGGCATCCATGTCATTGGATCTGGCTAGATTTACAATCTCACGCACCCGCTCACGCCAATCTCCCTGTTTACTGTAACCCGAGCCCTTGCCGGTCAATCCCAAACGACGTGCAATGGGTTCCAGCGTCCGCGCATGGGTATCAATCGCCTCCGAAGTCGCACGCTGAAAGATACGTTCGACTTCTTCTTCTGGCAAAATATCGACCGCAGGCGATATCCCGGCCTCAAAGGAGAATTCTTTGAGCAGGCGGGCACAAACGGCATTTACGGTACCAATCTGACCATCGTAAACACGTTGTGCCGCTTGTGGTCTCTGCGCTTGAAGCAAACGCATCCGGATACGCTCCTGCAACTCATTGGCGGCCTTGTTGGTGAAGGTGGTGGCCATGATCTGCTCGGGGTTGATTGGCTTGTTTTTATCGGCCACCCGCCTGGCAATTTCTTCCATCAGGAAATAGGTTTTGCCAGAGCCGGCACTGGCACTGATAAGGCGGATATTTTTCATGCTGCAGCCCTCTGTTTGCCGCAGAGTTTGCCGAAGTGACAAAAATTACAGGGGGGCTTCACCCAGGCAGGACCAATCTTCTCTTTCACATTGGCCAATTCTTGATCATCCAACAAACCGGGTACTTGTACCTCGCCCTGTTGTAATTGGGCAAACAACTGTTGCCAATACCGCCAACCCTGTTGCCAGGTGGCCTGGGGACTGGTTTCGGACTCCAGCCGGTGTGGTGTATTGAAATCAGGTTCTGCCGTCAACAGCTCACCTTGTGCCAGCAGGAAATAAGCCCCCGGCGACCGTGTGCCGGAAGTTTGGTGTAACAGCCAGACATAACTGGCCAATTGCAGTGCGCCACCTGCTTCAATCTCTTGTTTCTTATATTGACTGGAACTCGACCATTTGAGGTCGATCACATAACGCTGCGCATGATGATCTTTTAGTAGCAGGTCGATATTGCCGCCAAAAGAGGAGCCGTCTGGCAGTTTCGCCTGCTTGTGGTATTCAGTCGCTACCACTTCCAGCCTGGCCTCATCAATGGCCAGTATCAGGGCATAGACGGCTTGCTTGATCTGCTCCCGGTAACGAGTTCGCTCCAGATTGTGGCCAGGTCCGAGCAGCTGGGCAGCCATTTGTGGCACCAGTTGGTCAAACAATGAAACAGCTTGCTGGCTGGCTGCGGTGGCCCGCCAGTGAGGGGTCTGGTTGAACAGGTTTTCGATCACCTTGTGACAAAGTGAACCGATCATCTGATTGCCACTGGCAAGGTCTAAATAATCCATGGGTGACAGATGTGTGTGGTATTGCAAGACCCATTTGGTCGGGCAACCGAGCAAGGTGCTCATCTGTGTGTAGGAGAGTTTATCTGGTCTGGTGATACAACGGGGCTCGATCGGGAGGATTACTGAAGGTGGTGCGAGCTTTAAAGCCGGCTGGATTTGGCGCAGAAGTGACCGTCCTGCCAGAGAAGAGGATGGTTGCTGGCTGAATTGACTGCCGTCGACCCTGATCCGTTGCAGCACCAGATCGGGGTTGGCTTCATCGGCGGCAACAGCAAAATGACGAATCTCTTCCCATAAAGGGTGGGGTTGTGAGATCTTTCCTTGTAATCGACGCGGTGACACCAATAATAAATGTTGGCCGGCAAAACGCAGGGCGTTATAGCCCTGTTGTGCCTCACGCTGGCGTATCGTGTCGGCTGTGGCAAGCTCGACCCCAAGTTTTGCCAGTGATGTTCGCTCATGCACACTCCAGAATGGAATCAGAGTTTGTTGTGGAGCGGTAAAATCCCACCAGATGATGGTATCGACTGCTGCGGTAATGTTGCCCGGGTCTGCGACCCTCATCCAGGGGGAAGCTTGGGCACAGGCAGCGAGATTCTGACCCCCTTCACCAATGACCGTGTCCAGCATGCGTTCCACCTGGGCCCGGGGAATCGGTGCATGATGCCGGTTGGCCAGCTCGATCATGTGCTCTGTCTGGGCCAAGGCCTGTGCCAGTGCTTCTTTGCTGGTCACCGGCTGGGATAAAAAGCCACGTTGCACCCACAAACAGACTTCTTTTAGTATCTCAGGCGGGATTCCCGAGTCCGGCTGAAAACGGTATCCCGTCAGGAATTGCCGTATCTCTTGCAGGAATTCATGCGATTTTTTGGAACTGTCCTGTTGATGAACACCATCTTTTTGCAATATGGCTTGATAAATTGCAATGATCTTGTCTTCGGCTTTTTGCCAGCCGGTTCCACCGATCCCCGGTTCTCTTTGGATGGCCTTGCGCAATGCCCGTGTCGCAAAGTCCGGAATCGGACAGCTGGGCAAGGCCAGGAATGCCAGCAGATCATGAATCGACATTGGATTCCAAAGGTTGGCCAGTGCCAGCGGCAAGGTTTGTAATGCCATTCGCCAGTGAGAGCGCTGTGTATTGCCCATCTTCGGCAAACCGGTTCGTTGCAAGGCGGCATCCAGAACGTTACTCCCGCGCCCGTGGATCAAAACAACACGAGAATTGGGGTCCTGGTCTGCCTGTAGCCAGGAAACCACCGCATTGGCTGCAGCCCACTCATCATCGGTTTCCAGAAATTGCAGGGAATCATCACCCTGAACAACATTTTGTGGAGTTTTATGGTCAAAAATTGCGGCTTTGATGGCACCAAGATTGCCCCTGGAAGGGGTAATCTTTTCGCGATGATTGTGAACCTGGACCTGACAGGCACGCAACTGGATGAATAGTTGACGGAGTAAAAAGGGCAGGTGATCCATTTCATTGACCACGTCAATCGATTGAATCGAAAGCACCGTGTCAGTTTCTAACGCAGCCAGGACCGATTGCAACCGGTCACCAACGCCACTTTTTACGGCCTTGCCTTTGCCATCTATGCGTGGCAGTGTGGCTTCGATCGCCGCCAGTGCCTGTAATCTGGGTGAGGCATCAGACGGGAGGTTCCCCATCCAGCCAGCCAACACCAGCTCATCCCGCCAGGTCAGCATTTGCCTCGCCGAAGACCAGGGATCAGCGACAAAGGATGCGGCGAAGAATGCCCCCTGAGTGGCGTTTTGCAGCCGTTCCATGCCTTCCATATAGCATTGAATGCGGATCGCATGGTGGATTGTTTTGGCGGATAAACCCAGTCTGGTTTCCAGGATATTCAGCAGCGCGTTCTGACCCACAAAGCAGGTGCCGAGGGTGGCATTACCGGGATTTGTTTTGTCAGGGGCAATCGCCCCGTCGTAGGCCAGATCAAAAATAAGATGCATTGTTTATCCAGGATCGCAGTGATAGGTGAAGGTACTGCCTGCTATAGTAGCCCCTGTTCCGACATAATGTGTCGCATTATAGCCTGATCTTTGCAAACCATTTAGGAATCGGTTGAGACATTGGTCTGATAATGTGGACCAATAAAGCGGACGGATAAAACGAATTGAGGAAACAGCATGGCGGATTACGATATTATTGGTGACATTCATGGCCATGCAGGCCCACTTGTCGCACTGCTGCAAAAACTGGGATATTCTCAAGATGGCAATGGAGTCTATGGGCAAGACGGTAGACAAGTCATCTTCTTGGGTGATTTTATTGATCGAGGGCCTCAGCAAAAACAGGTGATCGATATTGTGCGACCGATGGTGGAGAGCCATACGGCACTGGCGGTAATGGGCAATCACGAGTTCAATGCCATCAGCTATCACTCTAAAAATACGAATCATGGTGAGTATTTGCGTGCGCATTCAGAGAAAAATACTGACCAGCATCGTGCCTTTTTGGATGCATACCCGCTGGCAGGAGATGCATACCCGTTGGCAGGAACCGAGACCCGGGAGGTTATTGACTGGTTTAAAACGTTGCCGCTCTATCTGGATCTCGATGAGATACGAATCATCCATGCGTGTTGGGATGATCAGACCATTGAGGACATCAAACAATATGCCACCGTGCGTAGTGATGACTTCTGGGTAAAAGCCAATCAATCAGGTCTACCAGAGTACGAGGCCATCGAGAGGTTACTGAAAGGTCCTGAAATTCGTCTTCCTGACGGGATTTCGTTCAAAGACAAAGATCAGAATGAACGTCATCATGTCCGGATCAAATGGTGGCTAAATCATCCAAAAACCTACAGAGACTATGCGTTTATGCCGGGAAAAACAGATTTTCCGGATCTAAAACTCACCAGAGAAGCACTCAAAATTGGATATCCATCAACCGGTAAACCGGTGTTTATCGGACATTACTGGCTAACGGGCACGCCGGTCACACAATGTGAAAATATTGCCTGTCTTGACTATAGCATTGCCGGGGGTGGCAAGCTGGTAGCGTACCAATGGAATGCCGGGGAAGGGCAGTTGCGCGATGAGAATTTTGTGTTTGTAGAGTAGTTCTGACCCACTTGGATCGATAGTATCAACGCGATCGTATAGCAAGGCAATCGCTCGACAGGAATACTCACGATACGACACGAAATGTCGCTGTCTGGGGTAAGGTACTCCAATACACATCCTATACGGCAACATGCCCAGGAGATAAGTAATGGACAGTTCAGCTATCACCCAATTGAATGCGGTCGTAAAAGCTCAAGGTTGGCATGCCCTGTTGCGGCAGATGGGATGCCATAATTTTGATAAATCACTGAAGCGAAAGAATAAAAATCACAATTTAAATTGTAAAAACTTTGAAAAACCCCATAACGGCCCACATATTATATGATGTGGGAGCATTTTGCTGGCTCTTGTGTTGGAGGTGACATATGTTTTCTGAAAGATTCAAAATCGACAACATAAAATACCTCTTTTCTATCAGCGACAGGGGTGAAATGTCGTTTGAAGTTTTGAGAGGCTTTAGTAAAAAGGGTGCCATCTCATGGGGTTCGGACAACGATGATTCGTATGAGGATATCAACATTGTTCTTTCTCCGATGAAAGTTTTGGCGAAAGCGAAAAAAATGGCACTGGACTGGGTTTATATCAATAAACCATATCGGTTCGGATTCGTGGCTTCAACCGATAGAAAATTTATAATCTATTTCAGAATGATCGAAAAAATTATGAACAACAACAAATTCATCAGAGATAATTATAATGTCAATGTTCACCGTCGGTGTTTTGATTTTTATCGTAAAGTAATGTCATAAAGAATAACAAAAGGGCTATGTGCTTGACGTAAGTAC
>CAZTLH010000108.1:0-8282 GCA_964614335.1 uncultured Gammaproteobacteria bacterium | reverse complement strand
TTTGTGGTATGGGGGCTTTTTGCCTATTGACACGAGTCGGCTAAATGGTGACCCCAGCGCTTGAAGAGCTGATGTTCGATTCCGAATTGATCCAGAGCCTTGCCGATGCTGTGATGGATAATATCCTGAATCGTCTGTGGATTATGGTAAAAGGCTGGCATTGGTGGCAGGATTGTCGCGCCCAGATCAGCGCAGCGGGCCATCATCTCCAGATGGCCCTTGTGTAAGGGTGTTTCACGGACCATCAATACCAGTGGCCGTTTCTCTTTCAACATCACATCTGCTGCCCGTGTTACCAGATTGGCATTGTAGGAATATGCGATCCCGGACAGGGTTTTGATGGTACACGGTACCACCACCATGCCACGGGTCAGAAAGGAACCGCTGGCGACTGCGGCCCCGATATCCTTGTTGCTATAGACCACATCGGCCAGGGCCTTGACTTCGGCGATGGAATACCGGGTTTCGATGCCCAGTGTGCGACCGGCGGATTCGCTGAGGATCAGGTGGGTCTCAACAGCGCTGTGTTGCAGGGCCTTTAACAACTCGACACCATAGATCACACCCGAGGCGCCGGTGATCGCAACGACTAGGGGCAGACTCATAAATGACTTTCCGGCATGGCTAATTTTTCCTCAAGTAGACTGATCATCTCTTCAACCCGCTTATCAATTGTTTTCAGGTCAACTGACGCAAGATGTTCCCAGTGCATCCCGGCGGTTACCACAACCCGGGCATTGAGGGTCGCAGACAAGCGCTCGGAAACCCGTTTGACGACAATATCCTCCTTGTGACCGGGATATGTCAGCACCGAACAACTGGCGCTGATACATCGGCTATTGGCCAGACTCGGTCGGGGCTGGGCGGCGGCCACAGCACCAATATGGGGTCGGCTACCCCCCCAGAGATAGACCAGAATATCGGCTCCGATCCGGATCGCACGGGCTTCCAGATTGAGATTTGCTGCGGTCGTCATCATATGGACACCCTCCCGGGCATCAGACAACATTCGAGTCCCCAGCATTCAAGGCACCTGTCTAACGACTTTCAAAACAGGTTTCCAGAACACTCAACCCGGCCTGTTCGAATGCCGGAAGGATGGTATCGAGGTCGATACCGTCAAAACGCACAACGATCCGGTTGTTTTGCCCATCATTACCCGGCACCGTATAAATTGATTGCAGACAGCCACCCACTTCACCCACCATAGTCGCAATACCGGCCAACGTGCCACGCTCGATGGCCACCGGTTGCAAGGTCACACCACTCAGCTGCTCCCACGCGCCGATCATATGTGCTGCCATACGAAAGATCTCGGTGGCGGTGATGATGCCCACCACCGCGTTCCGCTCCAATACCGGAAACTGGCTTTGTCGTTTCTCCTGACCCATATACATGCAGTATTCCATGGTGTCGTCCGCCTGCAGTGTGGTAGGCCGGCGCACCATGATGTCTTTGACCTTGAGTCGATGGGTAAAATAATCAAATTCATGCCGATCCTGGGTTCTCGCCACACTATCTGCGGCCCGTAAACAGTGGGCCCGGGTCAGCAAGCCACGCAGAATGCCATCATCCATCACCACCAGCGCCCTGAGATTCTGGTCCACAAACTGGCGATAAGCCACGGCCAGCAAGACATCGCTGGCAATCGTCTGTGGCACCGGTTTCATCCAGTTACGTACTATCATCAGGAATTCCCTCTAATTCCGGATCCAGCAACTGTTCCTCACTTCGTTTGGCGATAAATTGCCAAATTCGCTGCAAGAATGCTGCCAGATCCTCTGTGATTTGGGCAATCAGGATGACCATCAGTGGGCGACCTGCTGCAAATCAGCATGTAGCTGAAAGAGACGGATAAATTCATCCACCGCCACCCGGGCAAAGTCGTTCGTATATAAATGCAGATCCACTTCCCTGATGACCGTCTTGTTATCGAGCTTTTCCTTCAACTTGGCTACAAAAGCTGCATCGGCTTCGGGATCATAATTGTCCAGACCCGGACGATCTAGTGATGACCAACCCTGCAGTGGTACCAGAAATGTAAACGGACCCCGGGCCTGATTCAGCCGATCGGCGATAACTTCTGCTGCAGTACACAACTCTTCGACAGTACTGCGAACCTGCACCCGCAAGGCATCCTGAACATAACGTGGTCGCCCTTTGGTGGCCTGCAGTTTGTCCGTGCGTCCACCGTAACTGAGCATATCGAGACCACAGGGTGCCAGTACCATCGGGATCCCCTTTTGTACTGCGGCCAGCAGACGGTCGGGTCCGGGATCCCGGTTACCGGCAAACAAATGTTCAATCACCCCACCGATACAAAGATCCATCACACCTTCAAAAGCGCCGTCGCTGATCATCTCTTCCATAGCCTTGTCGCCCTTGCCCTGGGCATGACAGACCACCGGGATGAAACCGGCTTCTTCCAACATACCCATCGCGGTTTGTACGGCCATTTCGGCAAAACTGAAACCGCTGATGGCAATGACCGGTTTGTCGAACACAAAATTGGTACCGGTGGTCATTTCGACCATACCGCATATTGCCCCCACCGCATTGGTAATCTGGGCTTTCAGCAAGGGATTCATTTTGACGATATCGAGCACCGTATGATGCATGGTGATGTCGTGGGTACCGACATATTGGTCGATATACCTCGGGTGCGCTGCCATGGGTGAAGCCATGACCTTGGGCATGCCGAATGGCAAGCGTTGCATGATCCGGGTCGCCACCAGTGTGGCCGTACCACCACCGACACCAAAAATACCATGCACCTGGCCACGTTGCAGCATTTCATCGACAATTGCTGCCGCACCGTTGATCTGGTTGCTGGTGGCCCGATAACGATCCGTCCGGTAACAGGCTCTTACCCTTTCGATACCCAGACCACCACGTGCGGCGACCTGTTCGCAAGTGATATCGCCGGCAAAGGGTGGCGGTTCTTCCATGGAAAAATCGAGCAGCACGGGCCGGTGACCCCGGCTGGCAATCAATTCCCTGACAAAACCAATATCCTTGCCTCGAGTATCCAGATTACAAACAATGACAATACTTTTCTGATTAACCATGTGTGTTGTCAATGCCTATCGTTACACAGCAGGAGCTCTCGCCAGCAACGTTTTCATCGCTCTGACAGCGATAAATTGCTAAAGTCGCTCTAAAAACGCCCCCAGAACCCCTATTATTTATGGCTCGCGGGAATCGCAGGTTACACCACAAGGGCAGGTCTGGCTGAAGGCCTGCCTGGAGTGGGTAGTACGGAGAACACTGCTCTGGATGGAGACAATACGGAAGCAGTACTGGCCACTCGCTAATGTTGGAAAGAAAAGACTCAAAAATTTTGGGCTGGTTGGCAGGTATCACGGCTATTTGACCACTTTTTTGATCGGCTCCGGTTTGGCCAGACGATCGATCATATCCGCGACCGGGCTGGCGCCGGTAAACCCGTATTCATTCCAGCGATCAGAGACTTTTTGCAAGACCTTGCGGTCCATGAATATTTCGACGGGTTTATCTTTCCATTCATAGGGTGTACAGGCATCGAGTATGATCCGGCTGGTGATCTCACGGGCATCAATCGGCAAACCGGGGTCCAATGGTGTCGATCGACCACGATTGATGATCTGGACAGAACGTTTGGCATCAAAACGGGTCGACAGTGCCCACCAGATCCGGTCCCAGTCATCGGCGGCGATATCATGGTCGACCGTGATTACACCTTTGAGGCCATAGTGACCGGTGGTGGAGGCGATCACGGCATTACCAACATGATTGGAGTGCCCCGGATAACGCTGGCGTACCGAAACCACCGCCCAGAAACGGCCACAGGCCTCCGGTGGGATATAGACACTCTCGATCCCCGGAACGCGCATGGTCTCCAGATCATGCCATAGAGTCGCCGTACGATTCAGCGACTGGATCATGTGAATATCATTGATCGGTTTGCCGACTGTTGTCGACCACATAACCGGATTATTGCGATATAAAATCCGTTTGATCCGCAACACCGGCTTGGGGAAATCCTTGCCCTTGTTACCGGAATAATAACCGGTGTATTCACCCAGCGGACCTTCATCCATAAGCTCATTGGGGTCCATATAACCTTCAGCGATAATCTCGGCATTCGCTGGCAGCGTTAAACCGGTTAGCTCCGACTTGAATACCGGTACCGGGCGCTGGCGCAAGGATCCTGCAATGTCGTATTCATCAATCTCGGCACTGACCAGGGTGGAACTGGCCAGAAACAACACCGGATCACAACCGACGACATAGGCGGCAGGCATGAGTTCACCCCGTTCCCGGTATTTATTAAGATGAAAATCACCATGTTTGCCTTTTATAATCTGGGAACCGAGGATATCTTTGCCCAGAACCTGCGAACGATAGGTGCCCAGATTGGTCCAGCCACTGTCCGGATCCTGTGAAACCAGAAAACCGGAGGTTACAAAAAAACGGCCACCATCATCGGGATAAAACCAAGGTGACGGAAAACGATTGATATCGACATCTTCACCCTCCAGAATATTTTCCAGTACCGGTGGGTTGTCGACAAATTCAGGTTTGACCAGTTTTTGCGTGGTCAATTGCATCCAGCGTTTGGACAACTGAGACATAGACAGTTCCGGATCCTGCTCCAGCGCGATGGCCAGACGGCGAGCGGTGGTAAAGGCACTGGTGAACAACGGGATATCCGGGTAATCCTTGACATTTTCAAACAACAAGGCCGGTCCCTTGGCCTCTTCATTGACCTTGGAGATGTGGCAGGCCTCCAGATTCCAGTCCACTTCGGCGCCCACCCGATGCAGCTCACCCTGCTCGTCAAGGGCCTTTATATAACTTCTCAAATCATCAATCATGGGATGTTTCCTTTACTGTTGTTGTACTGTGTCACGCAATAATATCACTGGAGCCGCACCACACCCGGTGATCGCAATTTATTCCAGCCTGACACCGGTCATCACCGAAGACAGGATGTATTCCATGGCTGTTTTTTTGCCACCGGTGACGGATTCCTTCTTTTTGTTCGCCCACACCGTTTCCGGGCGAGCCTGCAGGATAAACAGATTTCCACCCATCACCTGATCATTATCGATGGCCCATTCGATATCCATCGGCATACCGTAATGCCGCTCTATCCGCTTGCCCATACGCGCCAGCTCGGCCACCTCTTCATCGACAATGGACTGCACATTACGACGCGCAGCCGGTAATTTAACCAGTTTTGAGGCATGCAATTTGTGATCGACGACATAGGCGACTTCCTTGTTGGTAATGGTCTGTTTGACCGTATCCAGAGACACCTTGTTGACCATAAAAACATCCGGTGTGACCTCACCGGAAACGACCGCCTCACCAAAACCGAAACTCGAGTTGATCAGAATCATGGAGCGGTCGCCGCTGGTGGGATTGAGTGTAAACATGACGCCGGCAGCATGGGCATTGACCATTTTCTGTATACCCACACTCAAGGCCACTTCCCGGTGATCAAAATGCTGCCGGATCCGATAAGCAATGGCCCTTGCGGTGAAAAGACTGGAGAAACACTTGCGGGTATGAAACAGCACATCCTCGATCCCGCGTATCCACAAAAAGGTATCCTGCTGACCAGCAAAACTGGCATCCGGAAGATCCTCCGCCGTGGCACTCGATCGCACCGCGACCGGTACCGCCGGGACACAACATTGCACAGAAAGCCTCCGATAAGCCTCGGCGATCACGTCTTCCAGCGCAATGGAGAACCCGGCATTTTCGATCAAACCCCTGATCTTTCTGCTGGCCGCCTCCTGGCCCTGGATATCACCTTCGTCGAGACCGTCGAGCTCGGCATAGATTTCCTCCGCAATACCGGCGTCAGCAATAAATTGCCGAAAACCTTCGGTGGTGACAGCGAAACCGGGCGGTACACGTACCCCGGCATGGATCAACTCACCCAGAGACGCACATTTTCCACCTACCAGGGCAATGGAGTCTTTATCACTGTCGTCAAAACTGCAGGTGATGGGCAACTCAGTATTCATTGCCATGACAGGATCCGTTTCCAGGGAGGTCCCGGTCACGAGGCTGTCGTCAGCCAAGAATATTCACCTCACCGGTCGAACCATTGACCCGGATCATTTGTCCGGTGTGCACAATCTTGGTTGCACTGCCGGTGCCGACAATGGCCGGCACCCCGTATTCACGGCAAACAATTGCGGCATGACTCATGACCCCGCCAACATCGGTCACACAGGCCCTGATTTTGACAAATGCCGGTGCCCAGGAGGGAGAGGTCGTGGGTGCCACCAGAATTTCATCTTGCTGCAAAGCTCCAATTTCCTTGACGGTCCTGCAGACACGGGCTTTACCTTCCACGGTCCCGGGACTGCCGGCGAATCCCTTGAATGACGAAACCTTGCCATCGGCTGCAGCAACATCCGCCCAGTTGCTCAAGGAATCGTTGGTTACACCCCACAAGACGACGGTGAATGGCTCCTGGATGACTTCGGGTGCCGGTCCCAGGGCTGGTGGAGGCGTCCAGGACTGAAATTTTTCCATCACACCCGCCCGCCATGCCACTTCCTGGGGCCAGACCTGTGGTCCGCGTGGTTCTACACCGGATGCCCAGGCGGTTACCAGATCCCAGAGTGCATCCTTGATTTCACCACGCTTCAACAACCAGATGTCTTCGACATCCTTGATGAAACCATAGTCCTGCATGATGGCCCCTACCTCGCGGATTTTGTTCCAGAAGATGGAATGAAACCAGTGTTCAACATAGAACAGATGATTTTCGACATAGGGAAAAACGGTTTTTGCCGTCGCCAGCAACTGATCAAAGGCCCCACGATCCTCATCATTATCGATCAAATCACGGTATTCCTTGGTGATTCGGTCACGCTCGGCACGCACCGCTTCCATCGGTCGTTCAATACTATCACCGGCGACTATTTTATCCGCATAGGTACAGATCGAACCAAACGGCACATCCAGATCATCATTCCAGGAACGATCATGATGGTACCAGCCGGTACCGGTGGAAACATGAAACCAGGGATAACGGGCCTTCTCGAAGGCTGCCAACCATTGCTGGCCCGCAGGTGTTTGTCCCAATGTGACTTTAACCGCTGCGAAGTGATCACTGCCGTGCAAGACCTCGACCAGATCCAGCTCGACCGCCTTGCGGGCCAAATTCTTGAGCTCTTCATCCGGCTGATACATGATGACATCGATACCGGAAATCATCTGGGTCACCCGCTGCAGCGGAATATCCGGCCACAGTTTCTGACAGTGCCCCATGAAGGTTACATAGGCGGCATAACCGAGATTGAGAAATTCAAAATGGTACTGCCAACAGCGAATCCCCAAATCGATCACGGTATCGTAGTTTTTCAACAGTTGATATCCGCTGGACAAACCAATACCCTCGGTGACCACGGCCTTTGCTTCCAGTTTTGGCAGTTTGGGAATTTCCGTCGCCTCCAGCTCGGCGATGGTTTTTTTCATTTTTTCTTCCCATTTGGCCTCGAGTTCATTCCAGTTCTCATAGTAATAACCGGCCCGCTCCATGAAATCAGGGACCCGACTCTGAATTTCTTCAGGATCGGTCACCGGCACCGGGGAGATATAGACATAGCCGTTTTTCATACGGTGATCCACACCCATCACCGGTGGGATGGAAAAGATCCGATGACTGTATTGTGACAGTGACAGAAACCAGGCTTCGTCCCAAATGGTATCAAAGGGGTACAAAGGCTCCGGGTAATGTAAACCATCATAAAACCAGAAGGTATCCTTTTCATACTGCTGGCGTTTGGCATTATCTGTCACGAATTGATACTGATAGGGATACATCCGCTCCCAGCCTTCTGTCCCGGGAATGGTCTCAACATCGTGGGGTACGGGGAATTTCATTTTACTCATCATCTTCCTCCCTTTATGGGTTCTTTGATTTCTTTACTGCAAGTAATTGAAAGATACTCATCCTGATTTTTTTGACATCTGGGACGTAGTGTCAACTTGTACTCTACCCATCAGTACAACGCAAAGCCCGTGCCAGATGAGTCGTCCTGATAAAAAGCCATCGATGACTTCACGGTATAGCCTGTACACCCGGCAGGATTTATCATATAAAACATACGCTTTAATATTACATGGTAATTAGATTGATTCTATTCTTGTACATAAATGTTGATCTTTCGCGAACGCAGAAAATGATTAATGTCTCCATATCATCAATTTCTTGTTAAATTTATACACTTATGTAATGATTTGATCAATCCGCAGGCTCCTAAAATCCCTTAACC
>CAZTLH010000107.1:0-8310 GCA_964614335.1 uncultured Gammaproteobacteria bacterium | reverse complement strand
GGTTTAAATTGCATAGAATGTAATGTCAAAAAGTCGAATATTGGCATGATAATGCATACAAGCCAATATTTCTTGATCACAGCCAACAGTGGTAAAGGCGGTGTTAAGGAATTGATGGATTTCACGGTTAGACAGCATTGTGTCAATGGGTGCTGTTTCAGGGGCCACAATATATTCCAAAAACAGTCAATAACATCCTGATGCCGAACTTAAGTAGAAATTGCTGTAAGTCTAAGGAATATGTTTATTTTATCAGATGGATTTTAAGTTGAATTCACATCTTTACCCCAGGCTTTTATGTTTCATTTTTCTTGACAACAAGGTCTCTTGTGGTCGAAGATAAGCCTCAATGGTTTTGATTGAGCAGTGTTTTTATTTGGGCACTTGCCCCAGGAGAGTAGCCTGTGAAGAATAAACGCTCGACCCTGATTGTCGACAAAGGTTTTCAGTACAGTCAGACTATGCCGGTTGTCATGATCGCGGTGTTGGCTGCCAACTCTGTGTTGATTGCGGTGTTTTTTCTGCTTGGATCAGACTTCAGTACTAAATTACAGACTTTCATTTGGTTTGTGGCAGCGGGCGAGATTATTCTGGTGACTGTTACCGTATTCTATGGGGTTAAAACCAGTAATCGAACCGCTGGTCCCGTTTATCGCTTGAAAAAAGTGGTGCGCGAAGTAGCCGACGGTGATTTGACGATACGAATTCGATTGCGTAAGCGGGATCACCTGAAGGACCTGGCTACAGAAGTCAATGCCGCAATTGAGATTCTCGAAACCCGGATCGCGGCAATACAGCAGTCGTCGCGGAAGCTTCGTCAGACCATTGACAACCACGAAAACTCGGATACGGCACACGCCGAGCTGGATCGCTTGCTGGGGCAGTTTACAATCAGCGAGTCGAAGCGGTCATCCACATGAGACGGGGTATAAAACGATCAGGTATGGGCGGATTCACGCTCATCGAATTGATGATTGTGCTGGCCGTAATCTCGATTCTGCTGATAATTGCCATTCCCATCTACCAGGATTATGCCACACGGGCCAAGGTATCCGAGGCTTTTGCACTGGCTGCTGGGGCCAAGACCGCAGTATCTGAAACCGTGATTGCGAACAGTACCTGGCCCGGTGATAATGCAGCAGCTGGATTGCCTTCCAAAACCTCGATTGTAGGCGCTTTTGTACAATGGATTGAGGTTTTGCCGGCAGGAAAGATTTCAATAAAAATGGCTTCAGCGCCGGTTTTGAACAGTGACCTGGCCGACAAGGTGGTCGTTTTGCAGGGCAGCCTGAATCCTGGGTCGGTCACCTGGAGCTGTTCCTCCGCCACCACTGTAGCCGATCGCTTGTTACCACCAGTCTGTCGCTAACCCTTTTTTCATACATCACCATAGTGCTCGGCATCATGGATCCAGCGCTCGATCAGGGCTTCGACAATGTCTGGTCTCGCTTGTAATTGATCGGACAAATTCGCCACAACAGGCAGCAGGGCCTGGTCCCTGATGACGTCGGCGATACGCAGTTGTTGCAGACCGGTTTGACGGGTGCCCAGAATCTCGCCAGGACCTCTAAGCTCCAGGTCCCGGCGGGCGATTTCAAAACCATCATTGGTTTCCCGCATTGCTGTCAGCCTTTGGCGACTGTATTCACCCAGTGGTGGTTGATAAAGCAGCACGCAATGGGCGGCCTGTTGACCGCGTCCGACACGACCCCGTAATTGATGCAATTGTGACAACCCCAGACGTTCGGTATTTTCGATAATCATCAAAGAGGCGTTGGGCACATCCACACCCACCTCGATCACGGTAGTGGCGACCAGCAGTTGTATTTGATGATCACGAAATGCGCTCATTACAACTTCTTTTTCGGCGCTTTTCATACGCCCATGTACCAGACCGATTTTGAGATCGCTTAATTCTGTTTCCAGACTGGTAGCCGTGGCGACGGCGGCACTGGCATCAAGTATGTCTGATTCGTCAATCAGGGGGCAGACCCAATACACCTGTTGCCCATTCCGGCAGGCACGATGGACACGATCCACGACCTCGGAACGACGTGTTTGTGGTATCGCTATGGTGGTGATGGCCTGACGACCCGGTGGCAGTTCATCGATGCTCGAGACGTCAAGCTCTGCATACAGGGTCATGGCCAGCGTTCGCGGAATGGGTGTGGCGGTCATGATCAGCTGATGTGGTATGAGGTCATCAGTCAGACCTTTTTGGCGCAGGGCCAGACGCTGGGCGACCCCGAAACGGTGCTGTTCATCGACAATGATCAGACCCAGACGACCGAAGTGCACCGATGACTGGAACAGGGCATGGGTGCCGATAACAATCTGTGGCTGATTCGTGGCCAGCTGGCTGCCCAGTTGTTCGCGTTGTTTACGTGTAATGCCACTGACCAGCCAGTGTAACGGAATCTCAAACCCGCCCAGCCATTGGTTGAAATTACGAAAATGCTGTTCGGCCAGCAATTCCGTCGGCGCCATGATGGCGACCTGGTAACCGGCTTCAATGGCCCACAATGCGGCCGCGGCAGCCACGATGGTTTTGCCGCAACCGACATCACCCTGCAGCAGACGCAACATCGGTTGCTGCCGGGACAGATCAGATTTTATTTCATCGAGGACACGTTGCTGGGCCGTCGTCAGTCTGAAGGGCAGTTGCTGGTGCAGTCTATGCCATAGCGTGCCTGGGCTGCTAATATTGGCCGCATTTTCGGCCAGACGACGCTGCCGCAGGCGTAGCAGGGCCAGACGCTGGGCCACGAGTTCTTCCAGGGCCAGACGTTGTTGCGCAGGGTGCTGACCCTGTTCCAGCAAATCGGTATCGGTATCAGCAGGTGGCTGGTGCAAAAATTGTAATGCCTCAGCCAATGCCGGCATGTTTGCGCTGTGGCGGAATTTTTCGGGCAATAACTCGGGCAGCGTCAGTGGCAGGGTGGACAGCGCCTGCCGGCAGAGTTTGCGCAATGTCCGTTGGCTGACGCCTTCGCAGGCCGGGTAAACCGGAGTCAGTGTGGATTCGTCGGGGACGGGGGGACGATGATTAAACAGACTGTATTCCGGATGAACAAGCTCCATGCCATCCGGGCCAGGGCGGGTTTCACCAAAACAACGCAGCCAGCGGCCCGTTGCCAGCTGTCGGCGTTGGGCCTCGCTGAAATGGAAGAGCCGGATTTGCAGACGACCCTGACCATCGCCAAGTTGCACCAGCAATGCCCGACGACGACCTAAGGTTAGTCGTGTACTGTGGATTTCACCGACCACGGATACGGTCTGATTCAGACCCAGGTTGGTCAGTGGTATGTCCCGCGAGCGATCCTGATAGCGAAAGGGAAGGTGAAACAGCAGGGACTCCACCGAGTCAATCCCCAGTTTGCCAAGCCGGGTAGTGATGGCAGGGCCAACCCCGTGCAACGTGATCAGTGGTGTACCGTGTCTGGTGGATGTTCCTGGTGTCGTCAAGGCTTTTGTCACTATTCTAGTCCGAGAACAGGGGGCGACCGGTTTATTGCTCCTGCAAAACCGGCACTTCCGCCATCCATGGCGGTTGTAACGAGGGAAAGCGGGCGATGGTTATAAGGCCAGGATTGCCTCGACCTCAACCGCAACATCTTTTGGCAGGGCAGCGACACCGATGGCGGCACGGGCTGGGTAGGGCTCGCTGAAAAACTCGGCCATGACTTCATTGACCACCGGAAAGTGTTCCAGATTGGTCAGAAAGACCGTTAGTTTGGCGGTATCTGTGAGACTGCCCCCGGCAGCGGTGGCGACGGCCGAGAGATTGTTAAAAACCAGTCGGATCTGGTCACGGACACTGCCCTCGAGGACTTCCATGGTTGCAGGTAGTAGTGGGATCTGACCCGAAATAAAGACCAGATTGCCACACTTGACGGCCTGGCTGTAACTGCCGATGGCACGTGGCGCCTTGTCGGTGGCGATATATTCTTTGCTCATGTGTTCTCCATATTGGACCGGAGGTCCGGTCTATTGTAAAAAAGGGTTATTCAGGCGCTCCTCACCCAGGGTCGACATGGGCCCATGTCCGGGCAAAAAACGGATGTCATCACCCAGCGGTAGCAGTCTGTCATGGATCGATGCCAGCAGCTGAGCATGATTGCCCTGTGGGAAGTCCGTGCGGCCGATCGATCCCTTGAAAAGCACATCACCCACCAGTGCCAGATGGCTTTTGGGCTCACAAAAGACCACGTGACCGGGGGTGTGGCCGGGGCAGTGCAGCACATCGAGTTGCAGCTCTCCGACGTCGATTCGGTCACCCTGCTGCAGCCAGCGATCCGGTGTGAATGCGGGGGTGTCGTCCATACCGAACATTTTGGCCTGTTCCGGCAGGGCCTGTAGCCAGAATTCATCGGCCCGCTGTGGTCCCCAGATGTCGACTCCAAACGCAGTTCTCAGCGCCATCGCCCCCGCCACATGATCAAGATGACCATGGGTTAACAGAATCTTCACGACCTGCAACTGTTCTTCTTCGACAGCCTGCCGAATCCGCTGCGGTTCACCACCCGGATCGACGATAACGGTGCAATGTGTCTGCGGACACCATAGAAGACTGCAGTTTTGGGCAAAGGCCGTGACCGGGAACCAACGCAGCCCAGATTCAGAAGGTGACAATCGAGACTCAGTAATGAATGGCCCGGGGAAGATTTTTGGCCTGGGCAACCCAACTGCTGACCTGTGAGGCACTTGGCGTTTTGCGGACCAGTTTCTGGCTTACACTGGAGGCATCAACCAGGGCACTGCGGCCTTTGGGGTCATGGCCTTTTAGTAATAAATCTTCCAGTGAGCGTACACCCGCCGCGGTCAGTTTGGTGGCATAGCTGGCACCGATACCTTCGATATCAACCAGTTTTGTCATGAGATTTCTCCTGTGGGTTTGGTATGTTCAGGTTGCACTCTAAACGCCTGCTAACGTTACCATGCCTGCGGCTATTAGCAAAGTGCAGGTGAGAAATTATTACTTCCGATCCATCTGCATTATTTTCGTTTGCCTGGTCTGCGAAGTTTGATCTGATTGGCGGCAAGACCCATATTACGCAGTTGTTTGCTGCTCTGTTGCAGGCTCGACTTGTCAAAATAGGGGCCAAGCCGGACGCGATAAAATCCCCGGCCCTGGATCGAGATCTTTTCGATATGTGATTCCAGACCGTTCAGAGCCAGTTTTGCACGCAATTTATCGGCTTCGGCAAAACCAGGATAGGAACCGGCCTGCAGCATATAGGAGATCCCCGGGCCAAAGCTGCCAGATTTATTAGCCGGGGGAGCCGGATGTGATGACAACCGTCTGGCTTGAGTGGGCTTCGGTTTTGCCTTGCTGATCGGTTTTGTTGCAGCGGGCGGCAGTATGCGTTTGGGAACCGGTGTGTCGCGTAGCAGGCGGGTATAAAAGTCGTATTTAGGCTTTGTTGCTGCAGGTTTTCTGGTCGATTTTTTTTGTTCTTTCGCAGGCAATGCCGGGTTGACGTGTAACAGCGTTTTTAAACCCTGACCCATACCGACATCGGCGCCTTGCCAGCCCAGATAAAGCCAGGTAGACAACGATCCACAGAGCAGGCCGGTCACCAGCATCAGCCAGCAGGGATGCAGATATCGGCGTACCTGGCCGAGACCGCTGCCGGATTTTGTGGTTTTGCGGAGTTTACGTCGTGCCTGTGCCATATCAGCGATTCGCCTACATGGTTTCGGGAGTCGAGACCCCGAGTAACTGCAGGCCGTTTGCCAGGGTCTGGCGGGTCGCGGCCAACAGACGCAGACGGGCATTGCGGGTTTCTTCCGGGGCATCCAGAAAACGGCAGCTGGTGTAATAGCTGTGCAGGTGATTGGCCAGTTCCCGTAAATAATAGGCAATCAAATGGGGTTCATAGTGACTGGCGGCTTTTGCCACGACTTCGGGAAATCGGGCCAGTGTGGCAACCAGCACCTGTTCATTCTTGTGACCAAGAGGGCTGTAATCCGCAGCGCCGGGCAGCACGATGCCCTGACTGGCAGCCTGACGGAAGACACTGCAGATCCGGGCATGCGCGTACTGGATGTAATACACCGGATTTTCACTGGATTGGGACTTGGCCAGGTCCAGATCGAAATCCATGTGTTGTTCACTTTTTCTAAGGACATAGAAGAAACGTGCAGCGTCATTACCGACTTCATGACGCAATTCCCGCAGGGTGACGAAATCACCGCCACGGGTCGACATTGAAACCTTCTCCTCACCACGATACAGCACGGCAAATTGCACCAGCAACAAATGCAGGGCTTGCGGGTTTTGACCCAGTGCCGAGAAGGCCGCCTTGACACGCGGGATATAGCCGTGGTGGTCTGCACCCCAGATATCGATCAAGGTGGAGAAACCACGTTCTGCCTTGTTCAGATGATAAGCGATATCAGCAGCAAAGTAGGTGTGGGCGCCATTTTCACGGACCACGACGCGATCTTTTTCATCCCCGAAGGCAGTCGAGCGAAACCACCAGGCACCGTCTTGCTGATATAGATGGTCGTTGATCTTCAGTACCTCGATCGCCTGTGCAATCGCACCATTGTCGACCAGGCTGCGTTCTGAGAACCAGCGGTCAAAAGTGACCCCAAACTGAGCAAGGTCTTCACGGATATCGGCCACCATGGTATCGAGACCCAGGCTAAAGACGCGTTGGTAACCCACTTTGCCCAGTGCTGCACGCATACGATCAGTCATGCAGTCCAACGCCTTGTCGCCATCGGCGGGCAGGTCATTGCAGATCGTCTTCAATGCCTGTCGCCACCTGCCACCATCCTGACGGTGCAAGGTGGCTGCAATGTCAAACACATAGTCACCCTGATAGGCCTGTGGTGGAAAGGATGCGCCACTCTCCCCGCATAATTCCAGATAGCGCAACCAGACGCTGAGTGCAAGAATGGCCATTTGACGGCCGGCGTCGTTGACGTAATATTCGGTGGCGACATGATAGCCTGTGGCTTTGAGCAGACGGGCCAGGGTATCACCATAGGCCGCACCGCGGCCATGTCCAACATGTAATGGTCCGGTCGGGTTGGCAGAGACAAATTCGACCATGATCGACTGCCCCAGGCCGTTGCTGTTATGACCATAGTCCTGGGCCGTCTCGAGAATCTGGTCGATAACAGCGAACTGGGAACCGGCTTCAAGAAAGAAATTTATAAAACCGGGTCCGGCAATCTCGGTTTTTTGCAGCCAGCCTGTTGTAGGCAGCGAGGCGATAATCTGCTCGGCCAATTGTCGGGGGGGGCATTTTGCACTACGTGCCAGTGTCAGCGCCACATTGCTGGCAAAGTCGCCGTGACTGCGGGATTTGCTGTCTTCGATCTTGACGACCATTGGGCAATCCGGGGCCAGTACCCCTTGCTGTTGCAGGGCTTGCAACGCCTGTTTGACCAGTCCAGCTAAGGCCTGCTTCACGATGTACTCCTGATTTTCTGTGGAGCAGGGATTCTACCGTACAGATCATCTTCTGACGTAGAAAATTACTCGTTTTTACAGCAGTGCAACTGGTATGATAATGCCCCGTCAGGCTCTGGCCTGTGATACCCCGTTATTCCGCCTCCAGGTATGTTCATGAATCATTGGCAGTCCTGTCTGAAGCTGTTGCAACAGCAACTTGGTGATCAGCAGTACCAAACCTATATCGCCCCGTTACAGGCTGAGGAAAGCCCTACAGGCATTCGTCTGCTGGCGCCTAATCAGTATGTCAGCCAGCAACTGCAGTCTGATTATCTCTCGGTTATTCAGACCACCCTGGAACAACTTGGACTGCAACATCTGCAGCTCGAAATCGTGGTCGGCAGTCTCTCTGCCGTGGTCGAACCGCGTCAACAACAAACACAAAAAACGGTATTCGATTCCAAACTGAGTCACAGCTATACATTTTCCAGCCATGTTGAGGGCAAGTCCAACAAGGTGGCCCGGGCGGCATCGGAACAGGTTGCCAGTAATCCAGGCACGGCATACAACCCGCTCTTTATCTATGGTGGCACAGGTCTTGGAAAAACCCATTTAATGCAGGCTGCCGGCAACCGGATCCTGGAATTGAAACCCGAGGCGCAGGTATTGTATGCTCGCTCGGAAAATTTTGTTTCCGATATGGTTTCGGCCATACATCACAATACGATGACGGATTTCAAGAAACGTTATCGCAATCTGAATGCGTTATTGATTGATGATATCCAGTTTTTTTCCAATAAATCCGGGTTTCAGGAAGAGTTTTTTCATACCTTTAATGCCCTGCTGGAAAATAACAGCCAGGTCATCATCACCTGTGATCGTTTCTACAAGGATGTGGAAGG
>CAZTLH010000106.1:0-8382 GCA_964614335.1 uncultured Gammaproteobacteria bacterium | reverse complement strand
TATTTGTTCGGTCGTGTGGAAACGGTAACCACCATTTTGTTATTGCCACGTTTTCAGGCCCAAACCGAATCCATTATGAAGGAATTTTCGGACCTGCTGCGTGCGGCTACCGCGCTGTTGCAGCGGATCGATGCATCACAAAACACATTTACCGATACTGCGGAACATCTGTCACAGTTAGCACAAAATCTTGATCAGCAATACAATCTGCAAGCGGAACGTCTCACCGAGATCAGCGAAATCTTGCGTCTGGGTTTTCGTTTGCATGAGGACCAGTAGTGAATCTTGACCACGGTTTTGCAGACCTTCGGGTCAGTCGTTTTCAGGGCACACAGGACAGTAGTGTCTGGCCGTCTTTCACCGACATCATGTCGGTCATTGTGATGATTTTTCTGCTTGCACTGGTCGTCATTCTGATGAAAAACGATGTACTGGTCAAACAATTGCAGGCGACCATGGACTCGGAACGTGCGGCCATGGCAGAAGCCCAACTAAGCAGTCAGCAGAAAAATACCCTGAACAAGAAACTGCAGGCGCTGGATCAAAAGATTGCCGGTTTGCGCTCAAAATTATTACAGTCCAAAACCAAAAAGGATCAGGCGACAAAAACACTGGACGAACAAACCCGAAAACTTGATGCACTGCAAGTCGATATCCTGGCACTGACAGCCCTCCGCGAGCGCATGAGTACCCAGCTGGAAACGATGGCCGGTCAAATTCAAAACCTGAAACAGCAAGCCAATAACCAGCGTCAGCTGAATCAACAATTACAGGGCAGTTTGCAACTTTCTCGCTCCGCTGCCGCCAAGGAAAAAGCACAATTGCAATTCGACTTGCAACAAACCAGAGACGAATTGGCGAAGCTGTATCAACAACAGGCAGCCAGTGCAGCAACCAATAAGCAACTCACCAAACAGCAACAAATACTATTGGCCGCAAAACAGGCACTACAACAGCAACTCGAGCAACAACAAACAAATACCGTGCAGGTCGTTCAGCAAAAAAATCTGCTGGATCAAAAATATGATCGTCTGCAACAACAGCTGTCCACACTCAGCCTGGCATTTGAGCGGCAGAACACTTCACTCAAAGAATCACAGAATAAACTGCAGACCAGCAATCGGCAGATTCGTTCGCTGAACACGCAGTATGGCTCGCTGGAGCAAAAGTACCAGCAGCTAATCCGGCCGGCCCGCAGTCCGGAAGGTCGATTTGTGGTTGAGGTGCGTTTTTTAAACCAGGCAGGTATAAATATTCTCCAGGCCCGTCTTCCAGGTGAGCCAAATTATCGGACATTCAACAAAAAATCGTTGGATCAATACCTGGATGGTTTCAAACAACGACACCCCAAAGACCTCTATATCAAGGTTGTCATCCCTCAAGACAGTGGCCTCTCCTATAATGATGCCTGGACATTTACCAACGATCTTTTGAATCGCTACGATTATTACTACCAATAATCCCACCTGATTTAAGACCATGGCTTCCTATTCCACAGCTCATAGCCACCAAGTGGCCATATAATGAAGAGCGTGAATCAAAGGCTGGGCTTAAAGGAGCTGGTAATACTGGGTCTTGGCAGCATGGTAGGCGGTGGTATATTTACTGTCTTGGGGATGGCTGTCGAAATTTCCGGTCCTGCCATTCCGATTGCCCTGTTGTTCGGCGGTCTGCTGGCAGCCTTTACCGGCTACTCCTATGTTTGTCTGGCCTTGCGCTTTCGCAATGATCAAGGACTCACTTATCTGTCACTGGCATTTCCCCAACAACCTCTTTTAGGGATTATTGCCAGCTGGAATGTCGTGCTTGCCTATATCGGCACATTGGCGTTATACGCCTTCACATTCGGTGCCTATGGTGCAGAATTGCTTCATCACGCCCAAAATCCACAACTTCGGCAAGTACTTTCAATTGCAATACTGCTACTTTTTATTTTTTTCCACCTCAGAAATGCCAAGCCACGTGGTCGTTCCTACGGCTTGCTAACCACTGTAAAGATATTATTGTTATTAATTCTAGTGCTGAAAGGATCCTCCAGCACTACTGTCAACCACCTGGTAGCTCGACCGGAAAACGGTTACGCTTCGATTCTGACGGCGAGCGCAATGATTTTTATTGCCTATGAAGGCTTTCAGCATATTGTAGGGGCCGCGACTGAAGCCAGTAATATTCATTTCAATTTGCCCAGAGCCATCTACTTATCGATTGCTATCGTTACGCTGATCTATGTATTGCTAGCCATTGTAGTCATCGGCAGTGTCGATATCCCACAGCTGATCAATGCCAAGGAGTATGCCGTTGCCCTGGCCATGGAGCCGGCTCTGGGAGAGACCGGTCGTGTTGTGGTTTCGTTAATCGCGATTATGGCCAGCAGCTCTGCAATTCATGTCACCTTGCTGCATACATCCGGCATTGTCGCGGATATGGCGGAAGCGCGAAAAATGCCGAAAATCTTCGCCATAAAAAGCTGGCAAGGCTTGCCCTGGCTGGCCACCAGCATTCTAGCCGGTTTCGCAGTCATACTGATTCTGGTTGGCAAACTGGAGTTGATCGTGGCCTTTTCCAGCCTGACTTTCCTGCTGGTAGCCATCGCCGTCTCTACCGCAAATTTCCGCTTGCACGACAAGACCGACGCAAACCTGCGGATTGTCGGCATCGGGCTATGTGCCCAGATCGCCGCCAGTCTGGCATTGTTATGGTATTTACTTGCAAACGATACCGGCAGTTTGTTTCGTATTGGTTTCGTTTATGCACTGGTCTGGATCGCTGTCATCATCCATTACTTCAGTCAGAAACTCCGCCGAAAACACTTACGTACCAAGTCTGTTAGCAACTGATTTTTGCATAACAAAATTGCAAGTGATTGATTACATTATACTGTAATAAAGTATCGCAAGGCGGTATGAGGCGCCTGAAAACAGCAAAAAAAATTCCGTGTTTCATCTTCGTAACCACAGCTGTGTTTTATCTTTGTAGCCACAGCTGTCATTCCCGCGAAGGCGGGAATCCAGAAGACCGAGTCGTAATAGAATATCCTTGGGTAATGAAAGTTTTACCACTGTCGGTTACTCCATTAACTTGATCTCTATTGAAAATTACGGGAAAAGCCATCGCCTGGGACAGGGGCAGCGAGAGGAGCCGTTGCGGCTCTCTATTCCCGGACAGGCTTCTGGTATGTTTGTCGTTTCCACGCGGCTGTTTCACGGATTTCAAAACTCGTAGATGTCCGGACCAGAAAACGGGCGGCGATACCATGAGCTGAAGCCAGGGTACTGCCCTCTTCCGGCCCTGCAACCATCATTGCGGTTGCCAGTGCATCGGCCAGCATGGTGTTTTTTGCCAACACCGATACTGCAGCCAGACGATGCCGGATTGGATAACCGCTACGAGGGTTGATGGTATGTGAGTAGCGAACGCCGTTTTTTTCAAAATAATTTCGATAATCACCCGAAGTGGCGAGTGCAAAATTCCTGAGCGAGAGAATACGGCTGATTCTTTGCTTTCCGGATACCGGTGCCTCCAGTGCGACCTGCCAGGGGCGATGCCCGGTCTCACCGATATGACCTCGTACCTCTCCACCGATCTCGACCAGATAATCTGAAAATCCATGGGTTGTGAGATAATCGGCAACTTGATCGACGGCAAAACCTTTGGCGATAGCGGACAAGTCAATTTTCACAGCGGGAGATTGCTTGGATAAAGCCGGTGGCTTCGTCTGCAAACGCAGCTTTTGATACCCAACCGCAGGCAACAAAGCGGTTATCTCGGCTGCGGTTGGCAATCGATTCAGACCCTTGCCGGGTCCAAAACCCCACAAATTGACAATGGGTGCGACGGTGATATCAAATGCCCCGGCTGTCAGCTTGCTGACCTGTTGTGCAGCAGACAATACCTTGAACATGGCCATGGATACCGGTTGCCATGTGGTCGACCGCTGGCGATTGAATAATGACAGTTCAGAGTCGAATTTATAGGTCGACATTTTTTGGTCAACATTGTCAATGGCCTTTTTTATCCCCACACGCACTTGCTCTCGATTGAGTGATGCCGTGATAACACGAACCGTTACATGATAGCTGGTCCCCATACTGGAGCCGCTAATCTTCCAGATATCTTCGGTTGGCGCAGCCGTCTCACAAGCGCTCAGAAAAAACGCAATATACCCTCCAATAACTGTAATTTTTATCAATAAAGAATTCATATCTATATGTTTATACGACAAATAATTAAATCGCCTTTGCCTGTTCCAATTTTTCATCAACATCTGAACAACCTGCATCTGTAACAGGACATTCGTTATACAAAGCTTGCAGCATGCTTAAAATGATAACAAAAAGCAAATCATATATGCGTCGATAATAGATAATAACAATGCTTTAAATTAATCATAAAGACTGTTTTCACAGTCAAATACAAGGTTAGACTAGATTCGCAGGAATATCTGCGATCAGTATTCTGCGTTGAATATATCGACCGTATATCAAAAACAGCAGGTGAATGGCAATGGGTATACAAGAAATTTCTATCGCTGCCGGGTTTATGGCCATCCTGGGTTTGTTATTGGCAAGCCTGCTGGCTATAGCCAATAAATGGTTGTTCGTCTACCAGGACCCGCGTATTGATGAAGTCGAGGACATGCTGCCGCACAACAATTGTGGCGCTTGCGGTATGCCCGGCTGTCGGCCCTTTGCCGAGAAACTCGTCAGTGGCGAAATCGAACCAGCCCAATGTACCGTTAATCAAAAAAACCAAAATGTAGTCATCGCCAACTTCCTCGGCGTTGAATTGGGCGACCGGGAAAAGGAAGTCGCTCGTCTGGCCTGTGCTGGTGGTGCACATGTTGCCCGTTTTCGTGCACGTTATGAAGGCGTTCATTCCTGCCGGGCCGCAGCCATGGTTTCCGGCGGTGGCAAGGGCTGTGCCTGGGGCTGTCTTGGGCTTGGTGATTGTGCCGAAATTTGTGATTTTGATGCCATTGAGCTAAATCAATTTGGTTTGCCTGTAGTCGACGGCGACCTCTGTACTGCCTGCAAGGACTGCGTCGATGTCTGCCCCAAGGATTTATTTTCAATTCACAAGGAAAGTGAACGCTTGTGGGTAGCCTGTAAAAATCTGACATTTGGTGATGAGGCAGAACGAGAATGCGAAGTCGCCTGCACCGCCTGTGAGCGCTGTGTTGTCGACGCGCCGGAAGGTCTGATCCAGATTAAAAACAATCTTGCCGTCATCGACTATGAAAAAAATGAGCTCGGTTCCAGACTGGCGATCGAACGTTGCCCAACCGGAGCTATTTTGTGGATGGACAGCCTGAATCAGTCCCGCAAAGGTGCCAGGGCCAAGAAGATCCTGCGCAAAAAAGCGCTCGCTGTTGGCTAGCCTGCGCCTCTACAGCTGCAAAATCGCATAATCAAATACTTACAACTACAGCCAATACGACACATGATGACGGGGACAGTCCGATGCTGAGCAAAAAAACGGCCAAGCAGTTTAAATATCCTGGCCAGAAGATGGCTACAGATGGCAATAGTGCCGTCATACTCTGTGAACGGGAAGCCTCTGATGCTGCGGGCGCCTACCCCATCACGCCCTCAACACAGATGGGTGAATACTGGGCAGAAGAAACCGCCAAAGGGCACCTCAATACCAGTGATCGCCAGTTGATCTTTATCGAGCCGGAATCCGAGCATGCCGCTGCGGCAGTCACCGCAGGGATGTCGATGAGCGGTCTTCGGGCCACCAATTTTACCTCCGCCCAGGGCGCGGCGTTCATGCACGAATCCCTGTATGCCGCGGTCGGCAAACGTCTGCCCTATGTACTGAACCTCGGTTGTCGTGCCATCACCAAGGCCAGTCTGAATGTACATTGTGCACATGACGATTACCACTGCATCGATGATACCGGATTTATTCAGTTAATGGCCACCAGCGCCCAGGAGGCGGCCGACCTGAATCTGATTGGCCGTAAGGTGGCGGAGAATAGTATGACGCCGGCTGTAGTGGCTCAGGATGGTTTTCTGACCACCCATTTGATCGAACCCCTGCGTGTTCCGGAACGGGAGCTGATTAACGAGTATCTCGGTCACCCGGATGACATGATCGAATGTCCGACACCCGCCCAAAAGATGCTCTATGGTGAACACCGCAGACGGGTTCCCCAATTGTGGGATGTCGACAACCCCATGTCATCAGGCACGGTCCAGAATCAGGATGCCTATATGCAGGCTGTGGTCGCCCAGCGTCCATACTTCTTTGATCATATCTCCGCACTGACCGACCAGGCCATGGCCGAGTATTATGCACTGACCGGCCGTCAATACGCCCGTCTCAGCGGCTACAAAACCAAGGATGCCGAATATATCATTATTGGCCAGGGCAGTATGACGGTACAGGCCCAGGCAGTGGCCGATTATTTACGCAAGACCCGCAAATTGCGTGTCGGCGTCATCAATCTGACCCAGTTTCGTCCCTTCCCGGGTGATTTGCTGGGCCAGCTATTGCAGGGCTGTAAGGCCGTCGTGGTGCTGGAGCGTACCGACCAGCCATTGGCCGAAGACCTGCCCATCATGCGTGAAGTTCGTGCCAGCTTGAGTAAATGTCTGGAAAATGGCTTAACGACTACCACCGACAAACCCTTTCCTGGTTATGCCAGTATCGCAGCCAAGAGTTTGCCGTCACTCTATTCCGGTGCCTATGGTCTGGGCAGCCGCGACCTGCAGCCGGAAGGCTTGATCGCGGCCATCGAAAATATGCTGCCCAATGGCAAACACCGCCGCTTCTTTTATCTGTCTGTTGATTTCATCCATACCGCTCGTAACCCACAAGAGGAAATTCGGCTGCAGAACATTCTCGATGCCTATCCAGAAGTCGGCGATCTGGCCTTGCGTGGCAGTGAGAATCCCAACCTGCTCCCCGAAGGGGCCATCACCGTAAGAATGCATTCTGTCGGTGGCTGGGGGGCAATCACCACCGGCAAGAATCTGGCCATGACCCTCTATGACTTGCTCGGCTACGATATCAAGGCCAATCCCAAGTATGGCTCGGAGAAAAAAGGCCAACCCACAACCTATTATTTGTCAGCCGCACCGGAGCCGATTCGCTTAAATTGTGAATACCATTATGTCGATGTCGTACTTTCGCCCGATCCCAATGTATTCAGTCACTCGAATGCCTTGAGCGGTTTAATCAAGGGCGGTACCTTCATCATCCAGAGCGCACTGGACAGTGCCGCAGCGGTCTGGGAAAGCTTTCCGGCCAATGTCCGAAAAAACATTGTCGACAATGAAATCCGGGTGTTTTATATTGACGGTTTCAAAATTGCCCGTGAAGAAGCCTCCAATCCCGATCTGGAGTTTCGTCTCCAGGGTAACGCTTTTCAAGGTGCATTCTTCGCCGGTTCACCGGTTTGTGAACGCTCCGGGTTGAACGAAAAGGATCTTTTTGAATCCATTACGGCCCAACTGCGGGCAAAATTCGGCCGCAAGGGTGAAGCAGTGGTCGAGGACAATCTGCGTGTCGTACGACGTGGCTTCGATGAAATCCATGAAATCACCGAAAAATCCCTTGACGTTGTGGTCGCCAAGAAACTTTTCAATAGTCGTGGCCTGCCCTTCTCATTGAAGAAAATGCCGGAAGGTGACGGCAGTGTGGCCGATATTCATTCCTTCTGGGAGCGCACCGGTTCTTTCTACAGCCATGGCGAAGGGGACAACAATCTCGCGGATCCCTTTATGGCTGCCAGCATTATGCCGGCGGCCTCCGGCATCTACCGCGACATGACCCAGATTCGTTTTGAATACCCGCGCTTTATCACCGAGAATTGTACCGCCTGTGGCGATTGCTACAGTGTCTGCCCGGACAGCGCCATACCCGGTCTGGTCAATTCGATTGCCGATGTTTTTACGACCGTCATCGAGAAAATCGAACGCCAGGGCCGACCCACACTGCTTTTGCGCCGTGCAGTACGCAACATTGAAAAGAAATTGCGCGAACTGATCGACCAGCAGGGCGAAAATGCAGTCGTCAGCAAACTGATTGATGAGGCTGCGTTAAAGATGCTGGCGGAATCCACCCAGACAGGGGACGCCCGCGCCAACCTGGAGGAAGAAACCGGTTTGCTGTTACAGCATCTGAATGGTTTCGAATTTTCGATCACCAAACCCTATTACTCAAATCTGGAGAAAAAAAACAAGGGCAGCGGCGGTCTCTTTTCAATTACCATCAATCCATTTACCTGTAAAGGCTGTATGGAATGTGTCGAAGTCTGTGATGACAAGGCGCTGGTAGCCACAACCCAGACCGAAGAGGCCGTGGCCAAGCTGCGTAATGACTGGGAATTCTGGCTTGACTTGCCGACCACCGATCCACGCTTTATCCGTGTTGATG
>CAZTLH010000105.1:0-8423 GCA_964614335.1 uncultured Gammaproteobacteria bacterium | reverse complement strand
CGCATCAGGGATCCTGCTGGCCCAATCAAAAAACAAAGAGGGAGAAAACGATCGTACGAGCGAATTTTCGTGGTTCAAAGAGAAATTCAGGCAATTCAGGCCGGTTTCTATGTGGCTGGTTGCCTAAATGGGCGACACGGCTCACTGGTGATACGCAAAACACAGCTTGCCTGGCAGGCAATATAGGCTTTATTCTTCCTATACACTCGCCATGGACAGCGGCACGGATGTGGCACTGGAAACGGCCGATGCGGCATTACTCCACGACCGTGTGGCCTATGTCGTCAATCTGGTTCTGTTGTCCCGTGCCACCATGCGCAACATACATCAGAATATCACCTTCGCACTCGGTTTGAAGGCCATCTTCCTGGTAACGACATTGTTCGGGGTGGCGTCATTATGGATGGCTATCCTCGCTGATACGGGTGCCACGGTGATGGTGACCGCTAACGCATTACGCCTGCTCAAGCTGAAGTATGAGGCCACCCCATTCAAATGAGTTTTCAGCCCAGTACTGGAACAGGCTGATCCTGTTCTTGGTGTCGGGACGGACAGCAGCTAAAAAGTGATCATTTTTTCCTGGTATACTGCAAGGTGGCACCTCAGGTCAAAAAAGGGGTCTGACCCCTTTTTTGTTTTTTGAAGAATACGCATCACGTAGCCAGGTAGATTGCAATGAAGCAGAAGTGGAAGTGGATCCTGATAGTGGCCAGTACCCTTTGGCTTATTCCCTTGCCGGGGATGGCCCTGACCCTGCCTGAAGTGGTGAGTCCACAATGGCTTATGAACCATTTGCAGGACCCCCAACTGGCCGTTATCGAGGTTTCCGATGAAGCTTCGTTTGCCTTCGATGGCCATATCCCCGGCAGCGTTAACACCAATAAAAGTGCCTGGCGCTACGTCTCCGGGGAGAACACACTGCTGCATTACCCGGTGCAACAATTACAGCAAAAACTCCGTGCACTCGGTATCAATCAGGATAGTGCAGTGGTGATTTATTACAAGGGCGGCAACCTTAACGAGATTCTTGGAGCCTATTATCTATATTGGCTTTTCCATTATCTTGGGCATACCAATGTCAGTATTTTGGATCAAGGCTGGTACGGTTGGAGTCAAACCAATGGTCCGGTGGAAGAGGAGGTGGGCACGATCAAATCCGGTGATTTTGTGGCCCACCCATTGCCGGCACTGGAGATTTCACTGCAAGAGCTGAATGAGGTTCGCAGCCACTATTTATTGGTAGACGGAAGGTTCGCCAGCCATTTTGCCGGTCGTACCAAGTTTCCGGCCAATCCACTGTACGGGCGGATCCCCGGCAGTATTAATTTTTCCTGGCAGGAACGGTACGTACGCAAGGCAGCGGATGGACGGCTGTATGCAAAACGACCGAAATTATCCGAGCTGCAGGAAGTATTGGGTGATCAACGTGATCGACCGATTTTACTGATCTGCCTCGGCGGGACTGGTGCCGCCGTCAACTACACCATGTTTTATACCGCCGGGTACAAAAATATCCGGCTCAATGATGCCGGGTTTCGTGGCTGGAACCGACGCGGTCTGCCGTTGGAAAAAACCGAACGTAATCTACACAGTAAGCAAACCGGAAATTGATCGGTAGCTCCCACTAGCCATTTGCAATGGTGGGTCTGGGCAGAATTTCCAGCTGGGTGATGGAATGGGCTTTTTGCCGGTTGGCGGTGCCTATGCAGTCGGAGCCGGTGTCACCGCCACCGATTACAATCACATCCTTGCCACGGGCACTGATCCGGGTATCATCAGGGATGGCTTCTCCGGCAATTCGCCTGTTTTGCTGCTCCAGGTATTCCATGGCGAAGTGAATACCTTGCAAATCACGCCCAGGTACGGGTAGGTCACGCGCATGTTCCGATCCACCCGTAAGTACGACGGCGTCATAATCTTCCAGCAGTATGGAAGTCTTGCGGTTGACCCCGATATGGACGTTGGTTCGAAACACGACCCCCTCCGCACGCATTTGTGCAATTCGCCGGTCGATGAGGCGTTTTTCCATCTTAAAATTGGGTATGCCATAGCGCATTAGGCCCCGATGCGATCATTTTTCTCGACCAGCGTGACCTTGTGGCCGGCTCGGGCCAATTGCTGCGCACAGGCCATACCCGCGGGTCCGGAACCTACAATTACGATCCGCTTACTGCATCAAACCCGTTGTTGCAAACACCTTTTCTCTTCCCCGGATTGTCGAAGCACAAAAACAACTCGAATTAAAAAAACATGTCGGAGAACTGGTCATTGATTTATCAATTGAATGCCAAATGTGACTAACGAAGTTGTTGTTAAAATCGGTATCAAAACCATGCGCAGGAGACAAGACCTTATTTTGCTACCGTTTTGTCTCCTGTTCAGACCGCTGTATAGTGTAAATCCGTAAATTGTCGCCGCAGTCTTGAAACATCCGCTGCAATCTGTGCTGGCTTACGGCGTTGTAGCAAGCGGTCTGCGACATATCCCGCCAGCTCTGGCATATGCTCCGATGTCATCCCGGTGCGAACGATCTCGGGTGTACCAAAACGCAGGCCATTCATGTCTCCACTCACTTCAGGTACAGGCAAACCGATCCCGCAACTCAGGATATTGGCCTGGCGTAATTGTTTCGCCATCGTTTGGCCACCACCCCATCGGCCAGCCTCCAGCGCAAACTGATGGGAATTGGTAGCGATATCCGTCCCGGGCAAGGTATAAACCGGTAATCCTTCGGTCTGTAATGCACCGGCCAAAGCCTGACTAAGCTCGACCATCTTTTGCGCATACACTGCGCCATGTTCACGCCAGTCCAGCAAACTCATTGCCAGGGCAGCCGAGTTAGCGACATCAAAATTCGCCGTCAGACCTGGAAAGGCAATATTGTCAATACGTCGCATCAGCTCAGCATCATTTGACACAATCAAACCGCTCGGTGGGCCACCAAGGCTCTTGTATGTGCTCATGGTCATCAGATGGGCCCCTTCATCCAGCGGGTTCGGGAAGGTTTTGCCGGCAATCATTCCACATTGATGCGCGGCATCAGATAACACAAAGGCTCCCACTTCATCGGCAATACTGCGTATCTCTGCGACCGGGTGGGGCTGCAGATTCAGACTACCCCCGATCGTTATCAATTTAGGTCGTAACTGCTGCACCTGGGCACGTAATTGGCCAAGGTCGACGGTATAATGCTGTGTATCAACAATGGCTTGATGGATCTCAAGACCAAATAAACCGGCGGCACCATTTTCATGATGGGTAACATGCCCACCGATTGAAGCGGGGGGTACGATCACACAATCACCTGCCCGACAGGTCGCCATGAAACTGTACAAATTCGCCAATGCCCCAGAGCCGACCCGAATTTCGGCATACCTGGCCCCAAAGATCTCACAGGCCATCTGGGTGGCAATGACCTCAATCTGTTCAATCGCCTCCAGACCCATTTCATATTTGTCACCGGGATAACCCAGCGATGGACGTGTGCCCAGACCTGTGGCGAGCAAGGCTTCTGCCCGCGGATTCATCATATTGGTAGCAGGGTTGAGATTGATGCACTCACGTTCGTGGATGCTTTTATTCCTTGCTGCCAGTCCTTCTATTTCACTTGCCAATGCGGTGCTGTCTGAAAAATTGGCGCGGGTAATGATGTCACTGGCGAAATGGTTTAAATCTTTGGACATCCATGGACGTGGAGTGTAGGTCATGGTCATTGCTCGATTACCAGGCTGTGTCGATTGCAGAAGTTATTCTGCCTATTGCAACGAATTTGCCGGAATGATGCAAACGCGTTATATTTGGTATTAGACCTCAAAATATTTGGCCTGAAATGACAGAACCTCATTATCTTCACCTGCCACCTCTGAACACCCTGCGCGTTTTCGAAGTGGCGGCACGTCATGAAAGTTTTGCCATCGCGGCAAATGAGTTATATCTGACCGCGTCTGCCGTGGCTCATCAAATAAAAAAGCTTGAAGCTTCCTTGGGGATAGCCCTGTTTGTCCGCCATAGCCGTGGTGTCAGTCTCAGTCCACAAGGCAGAGCGTATTTCGGCCATGTTCAGCAGTGCCTTGACGAACTGCATCGGCATAGCGAGCAGGTCAAGGATTTTACCTTGCGGCCACTGCGAATCAGCACTCAACATGCCATCGCACAATTATGGCTACAGCCGAGATTGGGGGCATACCAGGATCAATACAATGACCGGGAACTGGAAATTACTGTCCGGTCACAGATCAATGACGCGCCGACGGACGTGGATATCGCCATCAGCTATTACACCGAGCCACCTGTTGACAACAACTGGCAACCACTTTGGGAAGAGCGGCTGTTACCCGTATGTCACCCGAAATTTGTACAACAGGACCCGGTGTTGTATCGGGATGCACATTGGCTGAATGACTGGGACTGTTGGCAACAACAGGCCATGACCCAGATTAGTTCTCTATCAATGTCAGAATTTTCGCGTATACGTAGTGTGAGTCTGTATGTATTGGCATTACAGTCGGTGCTGGACCGACGTGGCATTATGGTGGCACGACTAACCCTGCTGCAAGACCATCTCGACCACGGACAACTGGTGGCCTGGCCAGATCCTGAAACCCCTACGGTGGCTTGCGGTGCATATTATCTCTATCAGTCACCTGCCAGCCTCAATAACCCCTTTGCCAATGACTTCCGGGAGTGGCTGTTTCAGTGCGGAGGGGGTCGGACCAATGTAACTAATTGAATGATAAGACTTAACAGCATCTATATCATCCAATATAACGCTTAAATACCCAATTTCATGGGCAAAAACACACCTCTAAAGAATATATCAATTCGCCGATCCGCAGTTGTTGTGTGAATACCTCAAAACAGCCCCGTCAAGCCCCCTGCTACGCAGGCAAACAAGGGTCTGGAATCACAATTTAAAAAAATACAAGTAAAGGGCTTGACCTATGTCCTACCCATAGGTTGTAGACTGTATATTCAAATACAGGCACGCGGTATCTGTGTCATGTATGACCAGCTAACCAAAGAGGAATACATCATGTTCACTGATCCCGTATGCGGCATGCAGGTGGATGAGACAAGCAAACATCGTCTTGACTATCACGACACCGACTATCATTTCTGCAGCACCCGTTGTATGAGCAAGTTTCAGACAGATCCGGAAAAATTTATCGACAACGGCAAGCAGCCTTCGCCTGTTATCGCAAAAACCACGCCTCATAAGGAGACTACGCACAATCATCATGCGCATGGCAGCCATCAGCATCCGCCGTCAAAACAGTCTCATCATGGCCATCAGCATTCCAGCAATCATCAGCAACACCAGGAAGCGGGGCTTTATACATGCCCCATGCATCCAGAGGTGCAGCAACAAGGACCTGGTGATTGTCCACAGTGTGGTATGGCGCTGGAACCAATGCAACCGCTGGCAGCGTCGGTCGTTGAATATACCTGCCCGATGCACCCGGAAATTGCCAGCGATCATCCCGGTGATTGTCCGAAATGTGGCATGGCCCTGGAACCGAAAACGATTGATGCACAAGAGGACACTTCAGAACTCGACGATATGACCCGGCGTTTCTGGGTGAGCACAGTACTGGCGATTCCGGTGTTCCTGAGTGCCATGGCAGCAGAATTCTGGCCTGATGCCATGGCAGAAATTATTAATCCCCGTTATCGACAGTGGATCGAATTCCTGCTCGCCACCCCGGTGGTCGTGTGGGGTGGCTGGATCTTTTATGTCCGCGCCTGGAAATCTGTCAAAACACGCAATCTCAATATGTTCACCCTGATTGGATTGGGTGTCTCGGTGGCCTGGATCTACAGCCTGATCGGTATTCTGCTGCCCGGTATTTTTCCGGTCACGGTCTACAATGACTTCGGTATCGTCCCGGTATACTTTGAGGCCGCCGCGGTTATCACCGCATTGGTATTGCTGGGACAAGTACTGGAACTGCGTGCCCGCAGCCAGACCAATGCAGCCATAAAATTATTGCTGGGCCTGGCGCCAAAAACGGCGCGTATCGTACGCGATGATGGCCGCGAAGAAGATATTCCACTGGAGCATGTCCAAAGCGGTGATATCCTGCGGGTTCGCCCAGGTGAGAAAATTCCGGTCGATGGCACCGTGACGGAAGGCGAAAGTAATGTCGACGAATCGATGGTAACCGGCGAACCCATCCCGGTGGCAAAAACTGACGGTGAAAAGTTAATCGGGGCCACGGTGAATGGCACCGGCAGCCTGCTGATGCGGGCAGAGAAAGTTGGTGCCGATACCCTGCTGTCGCAAATTGTACAGATGGTGGCACAAGCCCAACGCTCTCGAGCACCGATCCAGAAACTGGCCGACATCGTAGCTGGATATTTTGTCCCGGCTGTAATCCTGATTTCGGTAGCCACCCTGATCATCTGGGGTCTTTGGGGCCCGGAACCACGTCTGGCGCATGCGATCATCGCGGCAGTGGCAGTACTGATTATTGCCTGCCCCTGTGCGCTCGGTCTGGCGACTCCGATGTCAATCATGGTAGGAACCGGCAAGGGTGCCACCCTGGGGGTTCTGATCAAGAATGCAGAGGCACTGGAAGTCCTGGAACGTGTAGATACCCTGGTCGTTGACAAAACCGGCACCCTGACAGAGGGCAAACCACAGTTGAGTGTGGTTGAGACCGAACAAGGATTTGAGCAGGACCTGGCATTACGTCTGGCTGCTAGTCTAGAACAGGCCAGCGAACACCCACTGGCAGCCGCCATCGTCAGCGGTGCCAAGGACAAGGGTTTAAGCATGGCAACCGTCACTGACTTTCAGTCCATCACCGGCAAAGGTGTGATTGGCACGGTTGAAGACCGGCAAGTGGTACTCGGTAATGCCAGATTACTTGAAGACTACAAAATCGATGCCGGCAACCTACCACAGCGAGCCAACGAGATGCGGCGTCAGGGACAGACGGTGATGCTGCTGGCAATCGACGGCCTGGCTGCCGGTCTGATTGGCGTTGCTGATCCGGTCAAGGACTCCACTCCGGAAGCCATTCGTGATCTGCATCAGGAAGGGATTACCCTGGTGATGCTGACCGGTGACAGCAAGGCAACAGCCGAGGCAGTGGCACAAAAGCTGGGGATCGATCGGGTCCAGGCCGAAGTGATGCCGGAACAAAAGGCCGAAGTGGTCAAACAACTGCAGGCGGAAGGTCATATCGTGGCCATGGCAGGTGATGGCATCAATGACGCCCCGGCTCTGGCCCAGGCCCAGGTGGGCATTGCCATGGGTACGGGCACCGACGTGGCCATGGAAAGTGCCGGTGTGACCCTGGTCAAGGGGGACTTGCGCGGGATTGTAAGGGCCCGAAAACTGAGTCACGCTACCATGAACAACATCCGCCAAAATTTGTTCTTTGCCTTTATCTACAATGCTCTTGGCGTACCGGTAGCAGCCGGTGTGCTATACCCTGTATTCGGGATATTGTTATCACCGATTATCGCTGCGGCAGCAATGAGTTTTAGCTCGGTGTCGGTTATTTCCAATGCCCTGCGACTCAAACGTGTCAAATTGTAAATTACCACATCCATTAAAAGAGGAACGACTATGCTCACTGTATCAGAACTGGCCCGGGTGAGTGAAACCACACCGGACACCGTGCGCTACTACACCAGAATGGGATTACTGCAACCCGAGCGGAATGAAAGCAATGGTTATCGTCTCTATCAACAAACGGATGCCGGAAGATTATCCTTTATCTCCCAGGCCAAGAAACTCGGCTTCACATTGGCCGAGATCAATGAAGTGCTTGGCCATGCCGCACATGGACAGTCGCCCTGCCCAATGGTCAGAGAAATTCTGCAACGACGCATTTCCGAGAACCGTAAGGCCCTGGAATCGATGATTAGACTGCAGGAACGAATGGAGCAGGCTCTCCTGCAATGGCACGAAATGCCCGACGGGACACCAGATGGGCATTCCGTCTGTCATCTGATTGAATCTTTTTCCAAAGAATTTGAATAAACCGTCTTGACCAGTGCCCAGCACACAGGTTGTAGACTTAACTGATCACGGAGGCACAAGATGAACTGTAAACTTCGAATTTCTGCTATCGGACATGCCACCAGTCTGTTTTTGGTGGTGTCTTACCTGCTCTGTGTCGGCTGGGGAATATTGTTCGGATCCGCGCAGATGTATCCCGTATGGGCACCGCTGTTACCGGGTTTTAACTGGCTCAGCTGGGGTGATTTTTTCCTGGGTCTTGTAGAGACGTATGGTTATGGCTGGTATTTCGCCCTGCTGTGGGTTCCACTTTATAACTGGTTCAACAACCGACCGGGCAAAGCAGTCAGTAAAGAGTAAAGATGTTCGTGTATCAAGGGCTACACTGGCTTGTCCCTGCAGTGCAGACATCAGATATTGTTAAATTTATTGAGGGTTTGGTATGCAATGG